>JBEBUB010000045.1:0-11967 GCA_040393445.1 Flavobacterium beibuense | reverse complement strand
TGCCAAGCATTATCCACTTGTTGAGAGCCCGGCCCTGAATATTGATGCATAAAAACAGGATATTTTTTTGATGGGTCGAAATTTTTCGGTTTCATCATCCAAGAATTTAATTGTTGACCACCTTCGGTATTCAACATGAAAAACTCTTTTTCAGGTAAATCATATTTTTTCAATTTTTCTGTCAAAGCCGTATTGTCAACAATCGTTTGTAGTGCTTTTTTGGTTTTGGTTTCTACTAAAGTATATTTTGGAGGATGCGTAGCAGACGAAAACGAATTGATAAAATACTGATAGTTCGGGCTAAAAGTCGCTCGATTCGTTCCGGTTTCAGAAGACAAGCGAACTTTGTTTTTCCCATTCAACCCGATAGCATACACATCACGATTGATTGAACCATTTTCTACAGATTGATAGAAAATCGTTTTGGTTTTGGCATCATAACCGTAATAATTAGTTACTTCCCAATTCCCTTTAGTGATTTGATTAAGTAGTTTTCCGTTTTTATCATAATGATAAATATGATTGAATCCGTCTTTTTCAGAGGTCCAAATAAAGCTATTATCATCAAGGAACGTCAGATTATCTGTGATATCGATGTAATATTTATCTTTTTCGTTCAAAACGATTTTTGTTACTCCGGTTCTGGCATCCACAAAATGCAGGTCTAAATTATTTTGGTGTCTGTTCATCACCTGAACACTCAGATAGTTATTATCGTTGGTCCATTTAATTCTCGGAATATAGAAATCTTGGTAATATCCTAATACAATTTGTTGGGTAGTTTTATCTTTTACATCATAAATATGAAGTGAAACTGTAGAATTTTTCTCACCTGCTTTCGGGTATTTAAACACTTGTTGTGTAGGGTAAAGTCCGTTGCTGTAGATATCCATCGAAAATTCAGGAACTTCAGTTTCATCAAACTTTAAATAAGCCACTTTATCTCCTGATTTGCTCCACTCAAAAGCTCTCACAAAAGCAAATTCTTCTTCATACACCCAATCAGTAATTCCGTTGATGATGTGATTCTCTTTTCCGTCTGTGGTGATTTCGAAATTGGTTACGTTTTCAAAATCATAAATGTATAAGTTGTTTTCAAAGGCATACACCATTTTCTTTCCGTCAGGAGAAAAAACAGGTTCTTGAATTCTGAAGTCAATCGGTTGTGATAGTTTTTGAGTTTGAATATCAAAAATATGATAGTTAGCCGTAAACGAATGTCTGTAAATATAATCCGAATTCGAAGCTATCAAAATCTTGTTTTCGCTTTGGTCAAAAGTATAACTGTCAATAGAAAATGCTTTGGTCGAAAAGAGTGTTTTTTTCTTTTCTAACGTAGCAAAATCATACAAATCAATCGAATTTCGGTTGAGCACCGTATATTCATTGGTGTTTTTCATGGCTTGCAGCTCTTGCATCCCTTGAGTTCGGAAAGCTCCGCCCCAGATTTCTTCTAAAGTGATTTTCTGTTGTGCTGAAACACTTACAGCACTTAAAAGCAAAAACAAAACGAGTTTTTTGATATTCATAGTTGGAGAATTTAAATAAAGTTTCAAGTTTAAACAAAAAATATGAATTAAGAGCCAAATTCAATCTAAAATGTACGAGTCTAAGCCTTTCTTTGGGTAAAAATTTTCCCAGAATCCACAAAGAATCCCTAAAAATCAGTTTTAGAATTATTTTACTAAAACCTCCGGAAGCTGTTTGTTTTCAATGATTTTATGTGAAAAATCATAACTAATTGAGAATCGGCACTTCTTTTGTCTTTTTATTTTCAACTAAACAAAAACAAATACTTCAAGATTATGGAAAAGCCTAAAAAAGATAAAGCGTTGCCTCCACCTATGTGTACACTTTCAGAAATTATGCAAAAACTGAAAGAGAAAGACTTGTACAATGAATTTAAATTCACAGAAACAGAAGAGATGCATGCTTTTGGGAAAAATTATAAACCAAATCATTTAAAGATTATCAAAACCTATAGATTCGAAGGAATGTCTGATCCGGGTGATAATACGATACTGTATTTATTAGAAGATCAAGACGGGAATACAGGATTCATTCTTGATGTTTATGGTAGCGATTCTAATTATGGTTTAGCCTTCGATGAATTCATAAAAGCAATTCCGATTGATGAACAAACCGACTAAAAACAATAACAATCAAACTAATATTAACCTTTAAAACCTATTTATTATGAGAAGTTTATTATGGCTAGTAGCAACTATTTGTATTATCATCTGGTTACTTGGTTTACTGGGTGTGGGAGACGGAATGGGATTAGGAAATCTAATTCATGTATTGCTTGTAATAGCAATTGTAGTGATATTATATAATATAATTTCCGGTCGTAAGCCGTTGACCTAAATTTACAAAATGGGATAATCCCAACATAAAACGAAATATTAATTTTAAACGCCAAAAGTTATGAGTGCATTAGGAGACAAATTAAGAGGAAACTGGAATCAGATTAAAGGAAATCTTAAACAAAAGTGGGGTGACCTCACAGATGATGAACTTCTTTACGAAGAAGGAAAAGAAGATGAACTAATTGGTAGAATCCAAAAGAAAACAGGAGAAACCAAAGAAAACATCAACGATTTCATCGATAGAATGAAATTCGATTAATCTGATTTCTCTCAAACAAAAAAAGGCTGTCTATTAGGCAGCCTCTTTTGTTTTTATTTCAGTAATGCATTATAATTCAATATTATACAATTTCAATTTATTGTAAAGTGTTTTTCGGTCAATGTTGAGCAAAACAGCAGCTTTTGTTTTGTTGTAGTTTACTTCTTGCAACGCTTTTCTGATGATTTGCTCTTCGTTGGAATGCGAATAAAGCGAAAAACTTTTCGAAACCTCCTCCGGCACTTCCATCATTTCTGAAGGCAACACATCGAGAGTGATTTCGTTGGTTTTCGTAAGCAACACACAACGTTTGATGATGTTTTTCATTTCTCTGAGGTTACCATACCAAGGGTATTTCTTGAAAAGATCAATAACTTCAGGACTAAATCGAGCTACATCTTTCTCTAAATCTTCATTGGCTTTTTCAAGGAAATGATGAGCAAAAGTCATCAAATCGTCTTTTCGTTCAGAAAGTTTCGGAACTTTTATACTAAACTCGTTAAGTCTATGATATAAATCTTCTCTAAATTCTCCGTTTTTTACAGCTTCTGCTAAATCTTCATTGGTTGCAGCAATAACTCTGATGTTTACTTCAACTTCTTTGTTACTACCAATAGGTTTTACTTTTCGCTCTTGCAAAGCTCTGAGAAGTTGCACCTGAACTTCATACGACAAATTCCCGATTTCGTCCAAGAAAATAGTTCCGCCATTGGCTGCTTCAAAATGCCCTAGTTTATCATTGATAGCTCCTGTAAATGAACCCTTTAGGTGTCCGAAGAATTCACTAGAAGCCAAATCTTTTGGAATCGCTCCGCAATCTACCGGAATAAACGGTTTGTCTTTTCGTTTGCTTTGATTATGAATGGAACGAGCAATATACTCTTTTCCGGTTCCGCTGTCCCCAATAATCAAAACCGACATATTTGTTGGAGCAACCAAATCAATGTATTCTTGAAGTTGTTTTGAAGAAGAACTAACTCCTTTTACAAAATCAGAATTTTCTTGTCCGTTGGAGCTCACATTTTTGGATACTACAACCGGAGCACTTTCTTTTTTGGAGAGTGAAGCATTGATAGTGTGTAGTAATTCGTCCGGATTTATTGGTTTCCCGACGTAATCAAAAGCTCCCTGTTTCATAGCGTTTACGGCTGTTTTAATATCCGTATAGCCTGTCATCAAGATGACTTGGGTTTCAAATCGCTTTTCCTTAACTTTTTTCAGGATTTGTAATCCGTCACTATCGGGAAGTCTGATGTCAGTAATCACCACATCAAATTCTTCTTTCTCGATAATTTCTGAAGCCTCCTTACCTGTAAAAGCATTGGAAACCGAAAAGCCCTTTTTCTTTAAGAAAGTATGAAGCAATGTGCAAAATGCTACATCGTCATCAACAACTAATATACGAATATCCATAAAACAGGTTTGAGTGTGTGAGTTTTGGCTGTAAATTTACGTAAAACTTTTTCAAAAAAAAAAAGGAAGCATTGCTGCTTCCTCTTTCCTTGAAGAATAATTCTTCAAAAACCACCTTACTCAATACTATTTTTTATAGAATCACTTCTGAAACTATGTCTGTTAACTATAAAGAAAGAACTATGCCAAACTCCATAAACCTATCAAACCAGCTGTTTTTAAATGTTTTATTCTACAACTGATGTAGAATTTCCCCATTTTGTTGTGGAAAGTTACCACAAAGAAAACCACATTCTTTTGAATTACTGTTTTTCGGATGCAAAACTGTACTTTGAAAAGCTCAATAAACAACGCTAAAATCTGTATATTTGCCCTAAAATCACCAACATGATTTCTGAAAATAATTTCATCTCTACTTCATATTCTTTTACTGTAGAATTCGGACAAACTTCTTGGGAAGCACCAAGCAATATTGCTCTTGTAAAATATTGGGGAAAAAAAGAAAATCAAATTCCGGCTAATCCTTCTGTGAGTTTCACGCTTTCTAAGAGCAAAACTATTACGGAAGTTAGTTTTTCAAAAAAAGATAATTCCAATGGTTTTTCGTTTGATTTTTTGTTTGAAGACAAACCCAAAGAAGATTTCAAACCCAAAATCGAACAGTTTTTTAAACGAGTAGAAAAATATCTTCCGTTTTTGAGCTCTTATCATTTTGTGATTAACAGCCGAAACACTTTTCCGCATAGTTCCGGTATTGCTTCTTCAGCATCTGCTATGGCGGCTCTTTCGTTATGTTTGATGAGTATCGAAAGACAATTTACAGAAATCTCTGATGATTTTTTCTATAAAAAAGCATCATTTTTAGCCCGATTGGGTTCCGGAAGTGCTTGCAGAAGCGTAAAAGGAAATCCGGTAGTTTGGGGAGCACACAAAGAGGTAAATGAAAGTTCAGATTTATTCGGAGTAGAACTTCCTGAAATACACGAAGTTTTCAGAAACTATCAAGACACCATCCTTTTGGTTGATGTGGGAGCTAAAGAAGTTTCGAGTAGTGTTGGTCATAATTTGATGCACAATCATCCGTATGCGAATCGTCGTTTTGATCAAGCTCATGAGAATTTATCAGCTATGTTGTCTGTGTTTCAATCCGGTGATTTGAATAAATTTATCGAAATTACAGAAAGCGAAGCGCTAACCCTTCATAGCATGATGATGACTTCGTCTCCTTATTTTATTTTGATGAAACCCAACACTTTGCACATCATTAATCGTATTTGGGAATATCGGAAACAAACGGGAGTTCCGGTTTGCTTTACGCTAGATGCAGGAGCAAACGTACATGTATTGTACCCTGAAACCTACAAAAATCAAGTGCTTAAATTCATTAAAAATTCGCTTGTGGAATTTTGTCATAACGGACGATTTATTGAAGATCAAACAGGAAATGGAGCTGTGAAAAGGTTTTAATTCTACTTATTCTACCTTTAAAACCACAGGAAGCATAAACTCTGTTTTTACGGGAATTCCTTCTTTTTGAGCGGGTTCAATCTTCGGGAAGTTTTGCAAACGAAGTTGGATAATGCTATCGATTTTTTGCTTTCCATAAGAAATAGAATCCGTAAACAACGGCTCAAAAATTACAGTAGCATCCGGATGTATGGTTACTTTTACGTTTATCGTATCAATTTCCGGATAAAGGATAGAGAGGGTGTCTGAAGCCAATTTCTCTTGAACCGAACGAGATAGAAAACTAAAAAAACAATCTTTCTGCATTTGCTTATCTGAAAGCGAATCACAAAACGAAACAGACGGATATCGAGTAACCTCGGTCCAATCTATCTGCTGCAATCGCTCTTCCAATAAAGCTTCTTTGTTTGGGGCTTTTTTAAATTCGCAAGAACTGAAAAGCAGTAAACTAAAAAGAAAAAAAATAGTGTTTTTCATTGTTGTTCGTTCAAAAAACGGTACGAAAACCAAAGGTAGTAAATTTTTAGCTCGATTTATTAAAAATAGGTTTCGTGAACTTTTCCGCTAAAGGAGCTTTTATATTTAACAATTTATTCTATTTTTGGCACTTCATTTTTTTAACCAACCAAAATAAAAAATCTTTTATGAAAAAATTACTCTACTCTGCCCTGTTTTTTTGCACCTCATTTTTTTCTCACTCACAATACTATGGTGGGATGTTTTGCTTAGACTGCTATTCTAGTATAGAATTTGGGGCCTTATCTACTAACTTTACCTGATTTGAATTAAATTCGCCAAAAACCGTTTTTTTTTTCGTATTTTTTAATTTTTCTTATATAAGCGACTCTTTTGCTTTACGTTACGGAACTTCGTACACCAATATCGGATCAAAAATTAAAGGGTTTGATGACCCGCTGATTATTCATTCTATCAATTTCCCATTGAGTTTGCACTATACTTATCAAGAGCAATTTCAAGGATTTGTAGGAGGTGAATTAGGAACTAATTTCTTTGGAAAACTTCCTTTATATGAAAGTGGCGACTCGTTTGACCATTCTTTTGAATTCAGAGATAACTTCACCTTATTTGATGTAAGTATTTTTGCAGGTGTAGGTTATATTTTGGCTGACAATATTGATTTCAACCTAAGATATAACTTTGGTGTGACAAACGTTAGCCTTGACCCGGAACAAGATTGGAAGAAAAACTGGTTGACTCTTAGCGTAGCTTACACCTTTAGAGAATAAGTTTATTTTTTATCCAACATTCTTTTAATCTCGTTGAGTTTCATTAGAGCCTCAACGGGAGTTAAAGTATTGATATCTAAACTGGTGATTTGAGATTTTATTTCTTCAAGCATCGGGTCATCAAGATTGAAAAACGACAGTTGCATGTCGTTTTCTTTTTTTGACGTATCCAGTGATTCGGCTGAATGGTCTTTTTCTAGTTTTTTGAGTAGTTTTTGAGCCTTCTGAACCACTGTTTGTGGCATTCCCGCCATCTTAGCCACATGAATACCAAAACTATGTGCAGAGCCTCCTTCTTGCAGTTTTCTCAAAAACAAAACCGAATCTTTGGTCTCTTTTACTGAAACGTTGAAATTTTTGATTCTCTCATAAATCTCGGTCATCTCGTTGAGCTCATGATAATGCGTAGCAAAAAGTGTTTTTGGTTTTGAAGGATGTTCGTGCAGATATTCTGCTATTGCCCAAGCGATGGAAACTCCGTCATAAGTGCTGGTTCCTCTACCGATTTCGTCAAGCAAAACCAAACTTCTATCTGAAATATTATTCAGAATCGAAGCGGTTTCGTTCATTTCGACCATAAAGGTAGATTCCCCCATCGAAATGTTGTCTGAAGCTCCCACACGGGTGAAAATCTTATCCGTAAGGCCTATTTTAACCGTATCAGCAGGCACAAAACTACCAATTTGAGCCAGCAACACAATCAAAGCGGTTTGCCTTAGAATAGCAGATTTACCGGACATATTTGGCCCTGTAATCATAATAATTTGTTGAGCATCTCTGTCTAAATACAAATCATTAGCAATATATGGCGTTCCGATAGGTAATCGTTTTTCGATAACCGGATGTCGTCCGGCTTTGATTTCTAAAACAAAGTCTTCTGAAATTTCAGGTTTTGAGTAGTTATTTTCGATTGCCAATGTAGCAAATCCGGCTAAACAATCCAGTTGAGCAATCAGATTGGCATTGGTTTGAATCGGTCTGATATAGTTGGAAACCCATACGATAAGCTCTTCAAAAATTCGGGTTTCCAGCAGGTGTATTTTCTCTTCTGCTCCCAGAATTTTGGCTTCGTATTCTTTGAGTTCTTCAGTGATATAACGTTCCGCATTCACCAAGGTTTGTTTGCGAATCCACTCAGCAGGAACTTTATCTTTATGAGTATTTCGAACTTCGATGTAATATCCAAAAACGTTGTTGAACGACACTTTTAGAGAAGGAATTCCCGTTTTTTCAGATTCTCTTTTCTCTAATGCTTCCAGATATTCTTTTCCTGAAAAGGCAATATTTCGAAGTTCGTCTAACTCTGGGTTAATACCTTGAGCAATTGCATTTCCTTTGTTGATTGATACCGGAGCATCTTGGTTGAGTGTGGTTTTTATTTTTGCTCGAACTTCTTCACATTCATCAAGTGCATTCCCAATTTTTTGAACCGAAGCATTGGTGCTTTGGCTAGCTAATTTCTTTATCGGAACAATAGCATCCAAAGACATTTGCAGGCTCACCAATTCTTTTGGAGACACTTTTCCGGTTGCGGTTTTCGAAAGCAAACGCTCTAAATCTGAAATTTGTTTGATTTGTTGTCTGATTTGAGACAAAACCTCTGAATTGTTTTTCAGATAATCGACTACCTCATGGCGGTCTTCAATCTGTTGTTTGTTCTTTAATGGAAGTGCCAGCCAACGTCTGAGAAGCCTTCCTCCCATCGGAGAAATAGTTTTGTCTATAACATCCAGAAGCGTAACAGCATTATAATTTGGGCTTGAATAAAGCTCTAAATTTCTGATTGTAAATCTATCCATCCATACATAAGCATCTTCGATGATTCGGTTGATAGATGAAATATGCGACACTCTACTATGTTGTGTTTCAGATAAGTAATATAGAATCGCTCCCGAAGCGATAATTCCGTTTTGAAGGTCTTCGATTCCGAAACCTTTTAAGGAATTGGTTTTGAAATGTCCGGTTAGGCTTTCATAAGCATAATCAGATTTATAAACCCAATCATCCAGAAAAAAAGCGTTATAAGCATTCCCAAAACTATCTTTGAATCGGGTTTTGAAGTCTTTAGCCAAAAGCACCTCACTAGGATTGAAGTTTTGGAGGAGTTTGTCTATATATTCCGTATTTCCTTCAGAAGTCAAAAACTCTCCGGTAGAAATATCTAAAAACGAAATTCCGATAGCGGTTTTGCCAAAATAAATTGATGCTAAGAAGTTGTTGGTGTTAGATTGCAACACTTCATCATTCATAGCTACACCCGGAGTTACTAGTTCTGTCACCCCACGTTTGACAATGGTTTTGGTCATTTTTGGGTCTTCGAGTTGATCACAAATCGCTACTCGAAGTCCTGCTTTGACCAATTTAGGTAGATACGTATTTAGCGAATGATGCGGAAATCCGGCCAAAGCGGTTTCACTTTCACTTCCGTTTCCTCTTTTAGTAAGCGTGATTCCTAATATTTTTGAAGCACGAATAGCATCTTCTCCGAAAGTTTCATAAAAATCCCCTACTCTAAAAAGCAGACAAGCATCAGGATATTTCGCCTTAATGCTGTTATATTGTTTCATTAGAGGGGTTTCTTTGGTAGGCTTAGCAGTCAAAATCGCAGGTTTTTAGAAATGCGAATGTAATAATTTCAGACTGAAAATCAAATTTCATTTTGCTGAAGAAAGGCAATAAAAAAACCCGCTCATAGAGCAGGTTTCAATTTTTTTCTAAAGAAACTAATTATTGAGCAGCTTCTTCAGTAGCTTCAGTAGCAGCTTCTTCAGTAGCTTCAATAGCATCAGTAGCAGTTTCTTCTACAGTTTCAATAGCTTCAGTAGCAGTTTCTTCTACAGCTTCGATTGCATCTTCAGTAGTAGCTTCTGCTTCAGCATTAGCATCTTTACAAGAAACTACAGTCATCATAGCGATTGCAGCCAAACTTAAAACAACTTTTTTCATCTTTTTTTGAAATTAAAGGTTAATTATTAATTCGGGGCAAAGATATAACTTTTTTCTTTCATAAAAAGAATTTATGAAAAATTTTTATTCTTCTTAAATTCTGAACTCCAGAACGTTAAACTTCAACCCCTTGATAATAAACCCAAACAATGTGCCAGAAATTATTTTTTCTTTTTCGGGTAAACAATTTTCATTTCATCAACCAAATGTTTTGCTCCTGCATATTTATCTACAATGAACAATACATAACGAATATCAACCATAATATTTCTACATATTTCAGGGTCATAATGAATATCGCTCATAGTGCCTTCCCATACTCTATCGAAGTTTAGCCCGATAAGGTTTCCGTGAGCATCCAGAGCCGGACTTCCTGAGTTTCCTCCGGTAGTGTGGTTTCTAGCAATGAAGTTTACAGGCATTTTGCCATTCTCACCATAAATTCCGTAATCCTTTTTGTTGTATAAATCAATTAATTTTGGAGATACATTAAACTCATAATCGCCCGGAATGTATTTTTCCATTACACCATCCAAATAAGTCACAGGCTCATAATAAACTGCATCTCTAGGGGCATAACCCCCTACTTTTCCGTAAGTAATTCTCAGTGTAGAGTTGGCATCCGGGAAGATTCTAGCATCCGGGAAAAGCTCCAGAATCGCTTTCATATATTGGCGTTGTGTAGCAGTAATTCTAGTGTTTATCTCATCGTGTTGCGGAACAATCTTGTCAAAGAAATTATCATAAGCAATCTTCACAAAAGCATAAGCTTTATCGTTGTTGAGTTTTTCAATAACCTCAGTTGCAGAACCTGATAAAAGCTCTTTTAATCCTTCATAAGATGTGAGTTTTGATTGTGAGTAAATTTCGTTTGCAACAGCTTTATAATCAAGGTTTTTATACTCATTCGGTAAATAACTTGCCGGTGTTTTTGCCACATAAATTGCAATTACTTTTTCAAAAACTCTATGGTCAACCTCTGCATTGAAATCTTTATAAAATCCTTCTAATGAAGAAATCGTATTGTTTTTTCTGTCTGTAAAAGCTTGTTCTCCTCTAGAATTTAATATTTGTTCCAATTGATTTAAACGGTAAGCAGTGGTGAGTAATTCCACATTTCGTAGAAACGTTTCCACAAAAACCTCATAAGAAACTACAACATTTTCAAACAAAGTATAGTCTTTTTCAAACTCTCTCAATAGGTTTCCATACTCGTTTTGTTTACCTTTTTTATTTACTCGAGCAGTAAACTCTTTTTCAAAATCACGTTTTATCTTTAAAGCTCCGCTTCTTTCAAGTCCTTGTTTTTCACCTATCCATTTTTTCCAATAATTAGCAATACGAGCATATTTTGAAGCATACTGAATTTTGATGGCTTTATCTGCTCTCATGTATTCGTCCATCACTTTCAGAGCATTGTCTCTGATTTCGATTCGAGCAGGATTTAGGTTCTCGATAGTTTGTTCTACTGCAAACGAAGGCAAGTATTCTGTTGTTTTTCCAGGGAAACCGAAAACCATTGTAAAATCGTTTTCTTGGATTCCGCTCAAAGAAATTGGCAAATAATGCTTTGGTTTATAAGGCACATTGTCTTTTGAATATTCCGCTGGCTTGTTGTCTTTGTCTGCATAAATTCTGAATAGTGCAAAATCTCCGGTGTGTCTTGGCCATACCCAGTTGTCTGTGTCTGAACCGAATTTCCCGATAGATGATGGTGGTGCTCCAACTAAACGAACATCTTTATAAACTTCGGTTACAAACAAAATGTATTGATTTCCTTCAAAAAACGAACGAATGCTAATATTTTGATAGCTTTCTTTAGCATACGATTTTGACAAGGAAGCAATGTTAGCTTCGATTTTTTTCTTTTGGTCTTCTTCTGAAGTTGTCGAAGTGATTCCGTTTAGAATCGTTGAGGTTACGTCTTCAATTTTTACGATAAAAGTAGCTGTAAGTCCGTTATTTGGCAGTTCTTCTTCGAGCGACATTGCCCAAAATCCGTCTTCTAGATAATCGTTTTCAACGGTTGAATGTGATTGGATTTCTCCGTATCCGCAATGGTGATTGGTTAATAAAAGTCCGTTTGGAGAAATGATTTCTGACGTACAGCCTCCACCGAAATGAACAATAGCATCTTTAAGACTTGATTTGTTATGATTATAAATGTCTTTAGCGGAAATCTTCATTCCGAGTTTCTTCATTTCTGCCTCACGTTCTCCTTCAAGCAAAGACGGAATCCACATTCCACCTTGTTGACCAAAGACTG
>JBEBUB010000044.1:0-12049 GCA_040393445.1 Flavobacterium beibuense | reverse complement strand
CTGTGGTAACAGGTGACTGAGAAACAGTAGCAACACTATCTAAGCTACAGAAAATATTTTGAGGATATGAAAAGTCTACATTTGGTTCAGAGACTTCTCCACATATCAATTGGAATGACTTAACAATATAACATGAATTTGTTACGTCTGCTATTCTCATCCAAATAACTTCATTACAATCTCCTACATAATTTTCAATCAATGTTGGATAAGTAGGGTCTGCCGGATTTTGAATAGCCGTTGTTAAATCACCTGCTTCTGCCAATGCTTCTGACGTATAATACGTAAATAAGAATGCTGCAGGATCTAAATTACCTAAAACATAATCTGTATTTTCTGTTAAATCAAATATCACATCTCCTACAGCAGCACAAGAAGTTAAGTTCTGAGGGTCTGTTGTTGGTAATGAAGAGATATAAATTATATCAATTGTTTGTGATGTAGTCACTTCTTCTCCAGGAGTACAAGTAGCATAAGTAGCTTCTGCTGTCATCTGGATAGTAAGAGTACCATTTGCTAACAACTCTTGTTCTTGTTCTGGAGTTAAACTCACTGTAATCTCCTGATTGTCACTAAAGAAAGTATCTCCTTGTAACCATTGGAAATCTACATCAGAGTCTCCATTCGGAATAAATCTCCAAGCTTCAAATTCAGTAGTCCAAGAACCTGTATTTCGTCCTGGCGGCACATAAGCCTCTGTACCCGCAGCATTTTGAATACCTATCACACCTACTCCATTTTGCCATCCCGTACAAGGTACTCTTCGTTCTACATAAACTTCAATAATATTTGAAATCTCATAAATCACGATTTGAGATACTTGAGGGCCTGTAGTAGCACCACAAGAGAACTGATTTGTATTATTATAATTTACAACCAAAGCTCTACATGGATATGTTCCTAATACCTGATAATTTATATCTGCATTCGGGCTAGTTCCCGGAGCAGGGTTAATATCCTGATACACTCCATAAATAGCATTTCTGATAGGGAATCCTGTATTTGGAATAGTAGCATTAAAACTCCACGGACAGAAACCGTTTGGCATATGATTGGTAGCATTAGTTGTAAAAGTTACTACCCCATTTGATCCTACAAGCGCTGTATCATACGATTCCCCAAAGAAACAGAAGTTAAATGGTAAATCAACGATAGGTGACCAAATATCATCTGTTCCAACATTCAAAGCAGTTCCTCCTGTGAATGGGAAAGGTGGAGCATAAGCAATAGACTCAACTTCATAAGAAGTAGTAGCAGCAATACCGTAGAAAGAAGCTGCTAAAGATACATCTGTACCCATTTCTGGACAAAGAACTACTGTAGAATCAGTAATCTCAACACCAACCCCTACTACATCAACCTGAGCACATCCAGGCGGAACAAAGATTGAGAATTGCATTGGTCCAGACCAGTAACTACTATCGTCATCAGCACAAATTGCTCTCACATAATATTCATACAAAGTATCATTTTCTGCTGTAAATGCATATTCAGGTATGTCATCAACAATAACTCCTGTTGATCCAGGTAGAGGTACTGGACCTCCTGATTCTTGAACGATAACTTCCCATTGTGTTTCAGCGCCTCCAGGAACCCAAGCCAAATTAACTACAAGAGATCCCTGAGTTGTTGTAACAACTAGGTCTGTTGGTTGAGGACAAGTTGGAGGTGTACATTCTGCAATACCTTCATACAATACAGAGTTTGGAGTCCCTGTTCCCGGGCTTTTTGTATATATTATTTCTCCTAAGAAATTAGTGATACTTACTCCAACTTCACCTGCAAAGCTTCCTCCTGCATTCCAGAATAACGTAAAAGGAACTCCATGACAAAGAGGTACTTGAACTGTCCCTGCGTTACCTGCCGGAAGAGTTATTGTTTGTACAGCTATTCCGTTTTGGAAGATTGTCATAGTGTTTCCATTCCAACCATCACCAAATGTATCGGTCATATTAAATGTGTACAAACATTGATTTTCAAGTTCACAGATAGGTGTAGAATAAACAACAGGACCTACCCAGAAGCTAACTCCGTCTTCATCTCCACAATTACTTCTTACCCAGAAATAATAAGTAGTTGCTAATTCTAGGTCGTTTATAGTAACGGTCGTTTCTGTAGTATTACCTGTTGGTTCAGCATCCGGCGCCGGAGATGAGTTAGTTGTAGAGAAATAATAATCATATGACGCTGGTGGTGTACCACCTGGAGCATCCCATTCGTAAGTAACTGTATAAGTAGTAAAATCACTTACAGTCACATCAGAAGGAGCCGAACAGCTAATAACAGAAACATTAATATTATCCACTGCAGCTGGAGGTGCATTATTTACAGAACCGTCATTTCTCCATTCAAAAACTAACCTAACTATTTGTCCTTCAAAAGCATTAGCATTATATGTTATTGTATTAGTAGTCCAGTTAGGTTGGAGGTTATGATTTCCTGGTGTTCCTGCATTACTTGTAGCAGTAAATTGTGTAATTGCATTTGCTGCTGTTATTAAAGTACCTGGAGTTGGTGTGAAAGTTATTGGAACAAGCCATACTCTCATAAAATCAAAAGATCCTTCACCAGCACATTTCCAATCATAAGATATAAAAATTTCTCCTACTGAAGCAGGTAATTGAATATCTCTATAAGCATGTACAGTAGTTGCCGTATCACTGTAAGCATTAGTTACTCCATTATTATTAGACACATACATAGACTGAGGAGGGCTATTGAAAGTCGCTTCTCCTACTACCCATTTATTTGTCTGAGTACCATTATTTAATGAAAATCCTGAACTTGGTCCATCAAAATTTTCAAAGAATGGTAATGTAACAGGAATTTGTGGGGTATTAAACGTCAACGGACCTACCCAGAAACTTACTCCATCTACACCACAATTACTTCTTACCCAGAAATAATATGTAGTTGAATCTGTTAACCCTGTTAATGTTACTTCTTCTGAAGATACATTATCTGTTGGTTCTGTAGTTGGTAGTGGAGAAGTAATAGAAGTTGACAGATAATAATCATAAGAATCAGCAACTCCGTTCCATGAAATTTCAGCAGTATCTATATTTAAGTTATCTAAAGCTAAATTATTTGGAGAAGGACAAGTAATAACTGATACGTTGACATTATCAACAGCTCCTGGAGGTGGAGTTCCTACCGAACCATCATTTCTCCATTCAAAAACTAATCTAACTAATTGTCCTGCCCAAGTACCTGCCACATCTATGATATGGTTTGTCGTTACCCAGTTAGCTTGCATGTTATGATTAGCTCCAAATTGTTGTCCACCACTAGCTGCAGCCGTAATTTGGGTTCCCGGAGTAGGTGTAAACGTAATCGGAACAATCCAAACTCTTATAAAATCACAACAAGATTCAGCTTGTGCTTTCCAATCATAAGATAATAAAATCTGATTGGCTGTTGCAGGAATAATAAGATCTTTATAAGCATGCACTGTTGAAGTTGCCGTATTTGTATAATTGTTAGTCACACCATTATCATTTGAAATGTATAACGAGTGAGTTGGGCTATTGGAAGTTGCTTCACCTATAAACCACTTATTGGTCTGAGTACCATTATTCAATGTCCAACCTGGATTAGGCCCTTCAAAATCCTCAAAATAATCTAATGCTGTTGGTATCTGAGCTGTATTAAAACTGATTGGACCTACCCAGAAACTAGCTCCATCAACTCCACAATTACTTCTTACCCAGAAATAATAAGTAGTAGAAGGCTCTAAACCACCAATTGAAACTGAATTTGTCGGAACATTATCAGTTGGAGTAGTTGTACTGATTGGTGCTGTAGGAGTAGTAGAGAAGTAATAATCATATGAATCTGGTAGCGTACCTCCCGGAGCGTTCCAAGTAAAAGTTACATCACTTTCTGTAAGTGAATCTATAGCCAAACCAGAAGGGGCTGAACAAGTAATAACTTCAATATTTACATTATCAATAGCTCCTGGAGGTGGAGTCCCCACTGAAGTATCATTTCTCCATTCAAAAACTATTCTAATTATCTGACCAGCATAATCCTCAGCATTAATCACATAATTAGCATTTACCCAATTGGATTGCATATTGTGATTACCTCCTAATTGAATTCTCCCTGGAGCTGCAGCAATCTGAGTTCCCGGAGTAGGAGCAAAACTAGCTGGAACTATCCACGCTCTAATAAAATCACAACAACTTTCCCCTTGTGTTTTCCAATCATAAGATAAATAAATCTGACCTACGGTAGCAGGCATTTGAATATCTCTATATGCATGCACTGTTGAAGCTGCCGAAGTAGTATATGTATTTGTTGTCCCATTATCATTAGATATATATAATGAGTGCGTTCCTCCATTACTAGTAGCAGTTCCTACAAACCACTTATTAGTTTGTGTACCATTACTGGTTTGCCATCCATGAGAAGCTGATTCAAAATCTTCAAAATAATTTAGAGCAACTGGAACCTGAGTAGTAGAAAAATTGAATGGTCCTGCCCATTCACTAACACTATCTCCACAGTTAGCTCTCACATAATAAGTGTAAGATGTAGAATCATTCAAACCTGTAATAGAAAAAGGCATATCTGAACCCGGACCTGTATGAGTAGGAGCACCTGAGCCAGGCGTATTTGTTCCTTCTAAGATTTCTACCTCCCAAGTACCTGAAGTAGAACCTGTCCAAGTAAGCTCTGCTGAATCAGCCGTAGATATTGCGCCTAAATTTGTTGGAGGTAAACAAGCCTCTAACACTTTAACCAAATCTAACACCAAACGATCAGCATTTGGTGCTCCACCTGGTTGTGTATCTTTTTTCACAAAAGCAAAGTAAACATCTTGTCCTTCTAAAAAGCTCAAATCAATTATAGGAGTAACCCCATGTTCAAAACACTCATTCCATCCTATAGGACTTAATGTAGTCTCATTGAACACTTGCAAATCTGTAAAATCTGCAATATTTGTTTGTGAATTTGTCGAATACCGGATTATATATTCCGTCCCATAATCCTGTGCAAAAGTTTGTTTTGCCGTAAAATACAACCGCCCATTTGGTGGAACAGTTATTTGCGGTGTCACAAGCCAACCTTCTGCCACACTACCTGCTCCAATATTCGTCCTATCTATATAGGCCGACTGAGTACCTTCACAGACTAATGTCGCAGTGGTTGTAGTTCCCCAATCCGGAGCCGGAGGGGTAACGGTCACTGTTCCGTTCAATGTCTTAAATGTTGCCCAATCTGCAGGAATACCTCCTTCAAAGTCCTCAATGAACTGGCTGTACCCCTTACCTATAAACAACATAAAAAACATCGTTAATAAGAGTAGAATTCTCTTCATAAGATTAAAATTTTAGTGATTAATGTTTTTTATTTGACCCCAAATATATTCTTTTATATGTACAAAAGCAATATTTACCTATTTTTTTTTGTTTCTCTTCAGCCAATGACATATTCACAACATTAAGGCACAAACGCTATTAGATTTCAAAATCAGCAAATAGAGTTTTTTATTTATATTTGTAGGCTAATTATACTACCAAATGTTAGACGATATTTTAGCTGCCATACCTCTGGGGCTTTTACTGAGTTTTTTAATAGGACCCGTTTTTTTTGTACTTTTAGAAACAAGTGTCACAAAAGGATTTCGTGCTGCTTTGGTTTTCGACCTAGGAGTTCTATTAGCAGATATACTTTTTATCCTAATTGCTTATTTTAGTAGTTACCGAGTTATTGAGAGTGTAAAAGACCAACCGGCTCTTTTTGTTTTCGGAGGATTAATCATGCTCACCTACGGAATTATTTCTTATGTAAAAACCAGAAAGTTAAATGGTCTATCAGAACAGAAATTCAAACTAGAACTACACAAAAAAAACTATTGGAGCCTACTAGGGAAAGGTTTTTTGCTAAATTTCGTCAATATTGGAGTTCTTGGTTTTTGGCTGATGATACTCATCACTATAGGGCCAAAGATGCAAATGCATACCTCACGAATCGTTACCTTCTTCTCTACCCTACTATTGACCTATCTGGTAGTAGACATCGGTAAAATCCTACTTGCCAAACAGCTAAAAAATAAACTTACATACACCAAAATCAATAAAATCAAGAAATTCACTAGTTTGATTTTGATTTTATTTGGATTGGTTATTATGTTACAAGGCTGGTTTCCATCAGAAAGAAAGATGGTAAAAAATGCCTTAGAAAGAATTGAATCTCACTAATTATCGGTTAACGAAAATCTCTTTGTCTTTTTGCTTCGAATATTAGAATAGAAGCAGCAACTGACACATTCATTGAGTCAATTTCACCTTGCATCGGGATAATGATATTCTGAACTGATTGCTCTCGGAAAGCAGTAGTCACTCCAGTTGCTTCTGTACCTACGACCAAGGCTGTTGGCTCAGTGTAATCTTGGGTGTGATAAGGCACCGCATCTTGCAATGTAGCGCTATATATATTAAGGTGTATCTTTTTCAAAAAAGCGATAACCTCTTCTGTAGAACCTACAGCAATTTGATTCGTAAACAAACAACCTACACTTGCTCTTATAACATTCGGGTTATACATATCTGATTTAGGGTCAGCAATCAAAACAGCATCCAGCTTAGCTGCATCAGCTGTTCTGAGTATAGCTCCCAAATTTCCTGGTTTTTCAAGACCTTCAGCTACCAAAACAAGTGGTTTTTCAGGTAAAATCAAATCTTCTAGTCGTAAAGATTTGGTTTTAGCCACAGCCAAAACACCTTCTGTAGTGTCTCTATAAGCCAGTTTTTTATACACCTCAGTGGAAATCTCAATAAGTTCCGTATTTTTTGAAGCCATCTTTTTCACCTCGGTTTCAGAAATGATTTCTGAAGAGAATAAAACCGTTTGTAACTCATAACCTCCTTTGAGTGCCAGCGAAATTTCTCGAACACCTTCAATTAAAAAAGTCTCGGTTTGTTTTCGGGTTTTTGATTTGGCTTGCAATTGAACCAAATGCTTGATTAACGGGTTTTGTAGGCTTTCTATTTTTTTCAAAATACGATTTTTGAAAGGCAAATATACAAATTTCACTCTTTTCAATTTGGAGACAAATCAACTTTTGCCATTCAGACGAAAAGATTTACCTTTGCCTGAAATCTTTTTTTGATGCGAAACATAGCTATATTTGTTTTTTTGCTCTTTCCCGTGCTTCTTTTTGCTCAAAAAAGAACTACAAATCCGACTTCATTGCAAAGAAGCGGAGACAACACCATTCTAAATGACTCTTTAAGAACTTCACAATTCGGAGAAGGTTCTACTTCAAATACAACTCCTGTAGCTCCTATTGATTGGTATAAAATTATTTCGATTAAACGAGATTCTGTTGCTATGGATACGACGCTATCCATCAAACAAGAATATAAATTCAACTATTTACGTAAAGATCTTTTTGGGCTTTTGGCCATGCCAAATGAAGGACAAACCTATAACCAACTTGATTTTGGTTTGACCAATTTCAGCCCATATCCTGAAATGGGTTTCAAGGCCAAACATTTTGCTTATCTGGAAATTGAAGACATCAACTATTATCACGTTCCGACACCAATGACAGATTTACATTACAAAAGTGTGATGGAACAAGGACAAATGCTTGATGCTTTTATCACATTAAACACTTCTGAGAAACTAAATTTCTCTGTAGCTTATAAAGGAATTCGTTCTTTAGGGAAATACATCAACTCCCTTTCAAGTAACGGAAATTTTAGATTTACAACCAGCTACAAATCTAATCAGAATCGTTATTTGATGAACCTCCATATTACCGCTCAAGATTTTGAAAATCAAGAAAATGGAGGAATTACTAACATCAACGACTTCGAAAACGGAGAAGATCTTTATACTGAAAGAGCAAGGTTAGATGTTTTTTATAAAGACGCTACTTCACTCTTAAAAGGCAATCGCTTTTTTGTAGATCACTCCTTTCGTATAAACAAAGAGCAACAACAAAATAACCTGGCTGTTTCTCATCAGTTTTATTACGAAAACAAAGAATTTGAATTCACTCAAAACACTCCTTCTGAACGTTTAGGAACAGCTTATGTCTCCGAAAAAATTTCAGACAGGACACTTTACAACCGTTTATACAACCGTGTTGGAGCATCCTATAAAAATGAGACTTTGGGAGATTTTATGTTTTTTGCAGATGATTTCCGATACAATTATTACTACAATCGAGCTACACTAAGTGGCGAAAACATTATCATCCCAAACAAATTAAAAGAATCTGTAAACACAGTCGGAGGAGAATATACTTACTATAAAAACAGATGGAAAGGTAGTTTCTTGTATTCTCGTTCGCTTTCAGACCAAGATTTATCAAACCTTGACATCTTTGCTCGATATACGATAAACGAACAAAATACCTTAAAATTCAAGTATCAAAACATCAACAAATTACCTGATTTGGTTTATAACCTATATCAAAGTGATTATATCGCATACAATTGGTCAAACAATTTTAAAAACCAAAAAATCAACAATTTAGAAGTTAAAGCAGACCTAAAATGGCTTAGTGCTTCTGCTCAATTTTCGACCATAAACGATTATCTTTATTTCTCGAATGATGCTCTAGACGATAAACTTATCACGACTCCAAAACAATACGACAAAACCATCAATTATATGAGTGTAAAGGTTTCTAAAGAGTTTCGTTTAGGTAAATTTGCTTTGGATAACACGATTTTATATCAACAAGTGGGTCAAGATGATGATGTTTTGAATGTTCCGAAAATTGTAGCTCGACACACCTTGTATTTTTCTGATCACGTATTCAAAAAAGCAATGTTTTTGCAAACCGGATTCACCGTAAATTACTTTACGAATTATTATGCAAATGATTATAATCCGTTAATTGGAGAGTTTTATGTTCAAAACCAAAGAGAAATCGGAAACTTTCCGGTAATTGACTTTTTCATCAATGCAAAAGTCTCTACAGCTCGCATTTTCTTAAAAGCAGAACATTTTAATTCGAGTTTCACAGGATACAACTTCTACTCTACTCCAAATCAACCTTATAGAGATTTCATCGTTCGTTTCGGAATAGCTTGGAACTTTTTTTCGTAATTTTGGTAAAAACCCAAAATTATGAAAACACTTTTTATTCCCTTAGTATGCCTTGCTCTTTCTGTTACTTCATGTAAAAAAGAAGAAAAGCAAGACGAAAATCTTTCGACATCTCCAGAAACCGAAGTAGTTGACCATCATACCTCTCAAAACTCTTTAGATTGGGCAGGTACTTATGTTGGAACCTTACCTTGTGCTGATTGTCCGGGTATCAAAACAACAATTATTTTGTTCGAAAGCGGAGAATTTGAATCAGAAGAAGAATACCTAGAAAGGTCATTCACGAGACAAGACAAAGGCACTTTTGAGTGGAACGATTCAGGAAATTCTATAATGTTACAAGGTGAAAATGACAAAACTCCTAGAGCTTTTAAAGTAGGTGAAAATCAGATTATTCATCTGGATTCAGAAGGAAACGAAATCACAGGTAATTTGGCCGATGCTTTTATTCTGAAAAAAGAATAACTCAAACTCCTCTATTTTCTTTATCTTTGAAAGACCAATTTGTTTCTAACTGCCTTATGAAAAAATTCTCTCTCGATTTTCTGAAGTTTTTTGGTTTTGTAATTTTGTTTTGTTTTCGCCTAACTCCTATTTTCGGTCAAGACATTCAAAATCCATATATAAAATCTACAGATTCTCTTTACAACATAATCAAAAAGGCAGAAAAGGTTAGTGAAGAGCAATTTCGTCAGGCTCGAATGCTTATTTATGAAATGAGCGACAATGCCTTTTATCAAGATGCTGAAAAATATATTTTCTCTTTCGAAAAAATTGCTCAAGAGAAAGGCACAAAAAAAGAAATTGGTGATTTTTATCACAACCTTGGATACAATTATAGAACTTGGGGGTTTTATGACAAAGCCATTGAAGCTTATCAGGTAAGTTTAAAACTTCGTGAAGAAACCAACGACAAACAAGCCATGTCTTCGGTTCTGAACAATCTCGGAAATATTTATTACGACAGAGGACAATATAGCTTAGCCATAGAAAGTTACAGAAAAAATATACTTATCTTACAGGAACTCGGAGACGATAACCGTATTGCTATGGCACTTTCCGGTATTGGTAACGTTTTAAGCGACCAAAAACGCTATGATGAAGCATTAGAGAATTACCAACAAATGCTTTCCATCTGTCTAAAAGTGAAAGACACTATTCGGTTGGCTTCGGTTCATACGAATATCGGTGAGGTGAAATTCGCTCTTAAAGACTACAAAAGTGCTCTGAAATACTTCCAAAAATCATTACAATATGCTGAAGCTATTAGTTATGATTACCTAAAAGGATATGCTCTTACGGGTATAGGCTCGGTTTATTTGGAACAAGGTGATTATAAAAAAGCAGAAGAATTTCTTCAAAAAGGACTTGATACAAGACTTAAACTTCAAACTCCTATAGAAATTGTTCTTTCCCAAATCGAATTGGCTCGTCTGTTTAAACGTACCGGAAGAGTTAATGAATCTATCGAATTAGCCACAAATGCACTCGAGTTAAGTAAGGAAATTCCCTTTTTAAAAGGCGAAATGATTGCTTCTGAAATTCTTGCGACAGGATTCGAACAAAAGGAAAACTACAAAGAAGCGTTGAGTTTTTACAAGAACTACAAAGCTGCAAACGACAGTCTTTTTAATCTGGAAGAAAGAAAAATAATTGACGAATACCAAACACAAATCCGTATCGAAAGAGAAACGTATGACTTGAAAATCGCACAATCTGAACAACAGGCTATTTATAATTTATTATTGATAAGTTTAGGAATGGTATTGTTAGGTGTGGTTATTTGGTTTGTCCGTTCTAAAAAGCGTCAGCGAAAACAAACCGAAATCCTCATCAGACAAAAAGAAATTGAATCCGAACGCCAAATCCTTTACTCTACTCAAAAAGAGCGAAGAAGAATCTCTCAAGACATGCATGACGATTTAGGAACTAGCCTTTCCGGATTGCATATTTATAGCGAAATTCTCACTAAAAAAGCTTCAGAGAGCTCTAAAGAAGAGCATCACAAGTTGGTTGAAATGACAAAAGAAATCACTCAAAAAGTTCGTGATATTGTTTGGACACTCAATAACGAAAATGATAGTTTGAATAACCTAGCCAGTTATTGTTCTCGTTATGCTGAGAATTTGTTTGACAACTTCCCTATCAAACTGAAAGTAGAATTCAGAACAGAAATTCCATCTATAAAAGTAAACGGACAAATGCGAAAAGAGCTTTTTTTATGTATAAAAGAAGCTTTAAACAACGTTTTAAAACATTCCAAAGCCACCAAAGTAACTCTTAGTTTTGCTTACCAAAACGATACATTTTCAGTAACCATAGCAGACAACGGAAAAGGCGTAGATTTCAACAAAAAAAACTCCGGAAACGGGCTTAACAATATGGCTAGCCGTATGCAAACCATTGATGGTAAATTTAATATGAGCACAGAGAAAGGGACAAAAATAATTTTTGAAGTAAATTTCGCCCAAATGGGTGAATAAAATGTTAAAAAAACAACTTAAATTTGTTCACTTCTAAACACTTCCCATGCCGATTAAACCCTTTATAACAGTTACGATACTCGAAGACGAAAAAAACTTCAGAGAAAGTGTGGCTTTACTGCTCAATAGTACAGACGATATAAAATGTGTTAAAACTTATGACGGATTATCTGTGTTTCTAAAAGATTTTAAAAACGTTTCTCCTGATGTCTTTTGGCTCGACCTCAACCTACTCGATGGTTCAGGGATAGAAGCTCTGCAACAAATCAAAGCACACAACCCTAATGCTTTATGCCTTATTTGTAGTTTTTTTGACAATGAAGATAAAATATTTGAAGCCTTAAAAAACGGTGCAGACGGGTATCTTATCAAAGGAGAAAAAAGCGAAAAAATTCTGGATGCCATTAGAGAACTCTATAATGGTGGCGCTCCAATGAGTCGAGTGATTGCTAAAAAAGTACTTACTTTTTTTAATACGAAACCAAAATCTGTTG
>JBEBUB010000043.1:0-12173 GCA_040393445.1 Flavobacterium beibuense | reverse complement strand
GAACTGATCCCGCTAGGGTTGGTTCAGCCCCGCAAACCCTAAACACATTCCCTGATCCCGCTGGTACAGAACTCGAACTCTTTACTGGAAGATTTGAGACGATTAAATCAATTGAAAGATATACCAATTCGAAACAATGGAGATTCTAAAGAAACTGAAAAAGCCACAAGACATAAACCGAAGCGAAAAGGAAAAGTATACAAATCAAAAAGATGAATACTAGAATAGTCCGCAAAGCATTAAATCTAAAAACAACAGTTATTGACTTCTCTTTTTTTCATAAAACCTATCTGTATATTCATAATGTATATTTTGGCCCGCTATGCTTTCATTAAGGCTTCGGATTTTGAATTTAATATTTTGCTCTGTCGTTGGACTCGAGGAATGATCATCAAAGATGATCAGGTTATTGTATTGTTCTTTCAGCCAGTTGAATTTTTCAAAAACCTCTGGATGTTCAAAACTTGAATCTAAACCACGGATTATTACTTTCCGTACTTTATCCAAGCTGTCTATCAATCTTTTCTTTGCCATTTCAGTCCATGATTGTAGAACCTGATAATAGATCATCTGGTGAAAGCCAACGCAGCCATCTTCGAACCGTTCAATATATTGATGATAAGGGTAACGGTCTTTCTTAGTTTTGATAGGATACTCTAATCGTTTGATTAGTTTATTGGATACAATCAACCTAGGATATTTTGCATTCTTCGATTCGAGTATATAAGCATCTATCAACCCTTGTCCGAATACGATACCATTTTCCTTGTGTATAATATTTCCTATGGTTATACCCCCACGGATCAAGATGCCTTTCTCTAATAACAAAGCGCCAACATAGGCCAAGTTGACGATCAATGTTGAGACCATTTCATTCACATTTTCGTCGATTTTAACAGATATCACGATGCTATCTGAGAACGCCGTTGTGTTTATTCTGTTCCTTACGACAAAATTCCCCACACCTCTTTTCTGCGCATCTTCTTCTATTTCCAATAGTTGCAATGTCCATTTATCAGAGGTTTCCAATGCTTTTAAATATTCTAGAATGGAATACACCAATTCTATCTTGCTGGTATCTTGTTCGGACTCTTTAATTATTTCCTTAAAACCGAGTATATCTATAAAGGCAATTACTCTGTTTTCGTATTCTACTGTATCAGGTTTCAACATTATCCAAATATAGTTAAATACACAATGAGCATCAGCATTCCATCCGAAATATCCTGATGATTTCCTAGTGTCATGGAGATATATCGACAAACTAGGGAACTACTCCGAAATTTGGTAAATTTGAAATTAAAACTTAAGTATTGGATCATAAAGTTAGAAACATTGCTGAAAGTATCTCAGACGAACTTTCCAATGAAAAGGCTTACGAAATAGCAAACGTATGTAACCGATATAATCTTGGAGACGGTACAAGCTATTCATCACCTGCGAGCAAGCAGAAGTTTCTTTTGAATCTTCTGCTTGAAAAAAGTGAAACATTTTTGCTTGAACTAGCTAATAAAATTGTCGAAGATTACAAATCTGATAAGGTAGCATACTGCCTAAATGAGTATTACGACGGCAGGTACTTTAAAATTTCCATCATAACCCGTAAGGAACTGCTTGATGAGTTGTTGGCTATTTCAGGCCTAAATGGCAAAATGTCCATTAGTGATTTTTTAAGTTCTTGTAGCCTATTTTATAGGCAGTCTTTTTCTGTTGAAAGTATATTTGGAAATGTATTCTCGTCAGGTATCGGCTTTTCTAACGTGACAGAACCCAATTTGAATGATATTATATTAGAGAACAAGTTACATGAAGTGTTGGATAGTCGCTTCTTTAACTTCTTAGAGCAAATAGTTCATCCTTATGTTCGTTCCAATGCAAAAGCGGAACCCTTTATTTCACTTATAAACAAACATATTGGAAAAGACAATCACGTTTTACAGGTCGTAAATAGTATTTCGGGAGAAGCTGTTTATAAAGTTATTTCCAAAGTAGGTATATCTAATATAGTTAAAAATTTAATATTTGCATCCAATAGCTTTAAGCCTGAAATAGTTTTAACGGATGCACTAAGTAATACAATTAAAATAGTTAAAAACGAAGAGTTTTGTTTAGTGTATGATAGACCCATAAAATTATCTGGTCTGCTTTGGATTGACCTTGTTGATTGGTGGGCGAATCAACAAGAAGAAAAACCCAGTAAAGAACAGGCTATTACACTAAAAAACAGGCTATCTTCGTCATTAGCGTCGCCACCAGAAATAGTATTGTTTAATACGTATTTTAAAGAGATGTCAGTGGTTCTAAAGAGAAACCTGCCCGCACTCATCCCTCAAGTTTATCTTCATTACGATCCATATTCTTTAAAAAAGTTTGGTTTTCAGTATTTATTAAGGCAAAGGATGGATTTTCTGTTGCTGTTAAAGAACAACGTCAGGGTTGTCATTGAAGTGGATGGAGTACAACATTATTCGGAGGGGAGTATTCCGTCTCCTAAGTTATACGGTCAAATGGTTGCCCAAGATCGAGAACTCAAAATAGCTGGATATGAATTATATAGATTTGGGGGCTACGAACTTGTTGAACAGAACATAGCGATGATAAGGGATTTTTTTATCAAATTGTTTGAAAAACACGGAGTAATGTAATATGGATTTCTGTAATGGTGAGAAAGCCTTTTCTATGATTTATAAAAAGTAATGATTCCTTATGCCTGTAAGAAAAAAAAACAAAAGAAATTCCGCAAACAAAAGAAAGAAAGATAAGGATTTCAACAGTATAAATAAAAATTCGTATGCTCCGAAACCTATCAAGATGAACTACTATCAGTGGAGTTTCAATGGAATGGATAAGAGCCTTAAAGAACAATTGTCCCTGTACCGTACACTTGGCAAAGAAGCTGTCGAAAATTTCCCCATAAAATATAAGGAGATAAAGAAATGGTTCGAAAAGTATGGGCAGACCAAAATCTTATCTTTCGCCCTGTATTATTTTATGTGTCGGCCCGCTGGTTATGATGAAGAAGCAGAGAAGGGATCTTTAGAATTTCCTTCATACTATTTAGAATTGTTGCAAGCTATCGCTCTGCAAGAGGAGTTGATTCATAAAGCTGATCCATTTTCTTCAGAAGTATCTGCGTTCAAGAAACACCTTCAAGAAGTGGGAGAACTCAACCAACAAAAGTTTTATGATTTTCCTAATGAAATTGATAATGAGGACGATCTTGCTGCTTACCTCCTCCGATCACAAATCATTATGGATACAACTGCCGTTCGTAATTGGACTTATGAGCATTTGATGAAATCGGTAACCATGGATTTGGCAAATAGCATCAAAGATGATTTCATCAAAGTCCATAAATTTTGTCCTTCAACACTGTTAACTCTACTTTATAAAATGACGGAGATAGTGGAAAATCGAATCAATGAACACCGACAAAAGACAATAAGTTTCTTCAAGGAGAAAAACATCAATAAGGTATTCGATGCATACGAAGAGGCTTTCCCCGTTATAAAATCATCGGCCGCACAACGTCAAGAAATGTGGCGCCGTTTTAATAGGGATTTGAAGCAACTCAAAGTGATGTTCCTTATGCATTCGGATTATTTTCTTGAAGAGTTATTTACATTTCGGCGTGAGGATATAGAGTCTATTTGTGACGGAGAAATACAGCCAGAAGAGCTAACGCGCATTTTTGATCTTATTTCTTTCTCTTTCGGAGATTTGAAATCCGAGGATGAGGAGAGATTTATTTTGGGCAATCCGGTGTTGAATAAACCGTTCGTCAAACTCGAAGAGGGAAAATATTTCAGCTCACTTTGGATGATTATGACACACGTTAGTTTACCGATATTAGAACAACTGTGTTCCACGGATCCGAAGCTTATAGAAAAGTATAATTTAAAACGGGGCACATATTTAGAAGAAAGTATTTTCAACTTATTCAAAAAAGCCTTTCCCATGGCTAGCGTTTATGTAGGAAGTAAGTGGAAAGCGGATGGAAAGGAATATGAGAACGACTTGCTGGTTGTTATTGACGAGTTTGCACTTGTTGTTGAGGCAAAGGCAGGAACGGTCAGTGCCCCAGCCAAAAGAGGCGCAAGAGAAAGGCTAGCCAAAACCTTAAAACAGTTGGTGGAAGAACCCTCAGAGCAGGCGTTAAGATTTATTGAGTATCTTAAAGAAAATCCAACTCAGTTATCGCTGAAAGTAAAAAAGGGGGGCAACAATAAAATTGATGCCTCAAAGCTAAAATATTTCATTCCATTAGGAGTGACACTGAGTCATCTCGGCGGGATGACCAATAACCTGAAGATGCTCATTAAAGCAGGAGTAAGTAATAAAAAGATTGAGGAATTGGCTTCATCAGTAAGCCTAACGGATTTGATGGTCGTGTTCGATCTTTTGCCATTAGCTGCGGATAAAGTACATTATCTACAAAGGAGGAGAGAAATTGATTTTTCAATTGAATATTTTGGAGATGAGATGGACTTGTTAGCTTGGTACTTTGATACAGGATTTAATCTTTCTCAAGAAGCGAAACAAACTGCTTTCGTACTCACGCTCAAATCAAAAGAACTTGACCATTATATAATTGGTAAAGCGAAGGGAGAAGCGGTAGCAAAACCTTTGTTAAAAAGAATTAAATGGTGGAATGACATACTGCTACAAATTGAAGCCCGTATGAAAGAAAACTGGCTAAGAAACTCTTTTATACTATTGAACTTTCCTGAGGATATCCAAAAGGAATTTGAAAAAGAAGTCAAGGAAGTTGTCAAAAGAATGCAGAGAAAACAGGCCGAATATCCGCATAATTGGATCATATATGGAAGTTCAGACAATGATAGACAGTTTTTTATTGCAGGGTATTGTTATTACGACAATGTACTTAATGATAGGAATGCTATGTTCAATGATATATTTCAAGATGAGATTACTTTATCAGGTAAAGGCAAATTAATTCTTGCAGTTAATGTGGATAAAGATCAGTATCCATATAGTGCAATAGCTTCGTGGGTTTCGGAAAAAGTATTTGATAGCAATTACATGTTATTCGCCCGTACTTAAGCATCTTTAAAGTGATGATATTACTTTATTTCGGATACCGTTATGCTACGTACCTCATGACCACTTTAGAAAATCCGATAAGGCAATCTAGTGTATAGCATCTCTTACATTTAACTTTTTTTCACTTCTATTACTACACTACGTTTCGATATTTCTAAACTTCCATTATAAACCTTAAAAAACATCGTCATGAAAGAAGTCGTGACTACCTTGAATTAGGCGCTTCTCTTTCGTTAATTTCTTTATTCCATACATCAACCGCGCTTTTATAACCTTCAGGAAAACTACTGCTTCTAATGTCTTTGAAATAAGCCATAAGCTCATCATAATGATTGGACCATAGTGTAACTAAGTCTATGTCAGTTAGGCGTGCTGCGACATCAATTGTAAGATTTAGTACATTACGTGGATCAACCACAATCTTACCTTGATAACGCTGGTTAATAAACTCAGTAATAACCAGTGCAACAAATAAAATTCTAAAAATTGGATGAGGATGCATCTCGTTTCTCAGGTCAATTGTTTGAATATCCTCTGGATAGATTGAAATACTATTAGATAAAATCGGGATGATAAAAAATGCCGACATATAAGTCAAAGAAATATTATTGATATATTTCAATTGCTTGTCGGCATACTGTAAAATATGAGAAGCTAGAAAAAGTGAAGAAAACTCATCTGCATCCATTTCTAAAATATGCCTATTTAGGTTATATCCCTTCTCCGGAGCTACATCAATTGATGTACTGTCCTTTCTTTCCTGAATTTGAATGATATGTGCAAATTCATGGTAAAAAGTAAAATGCTGGACTGTTTGATGGAATAAAATACTCGGATGATTATCAAGTGATGGTAAGACTTTTTCTAACTGTGTGTTTTCAAGAGCAGCTCCAATCTTTTCCCATTGATTTAGTATTTCTAACTGTTTTAATAGCAAACCACCACACCATTTGATTAGACCTCTTCCCTGAAAAACTGTTGCGGCGGCATTTATAGAGTGATCGGCAGCGAAAACTAATCTACAGGGAACATTAAGGTATACACTATTATGTTGAATTGCCTCCACGTAAAATCTTGCCGAACGAAGTAGGTCGTTATGCCAGTCGGTGTTATTCTCAAAATACCATATATCGTTTTCTGTTAATCGTGGTTCTCCAAATGGGAGGTATTCTAACTGGTAGTTTATAAAGGCTTGGTATTCCATAGTTAAAGATCATAAATTAAGAAGAAACTACCTAATTTTAGCAGATACATTTCACACAGTTTGTTATCTCTCATTAATAAGCTAATCTTTACTATTAGAGACACATTTACTGAGACCTCCTGATAAATCTATTTAGGTTTATTGAGGGCTGCTATTTGCGATAGATACCAAGTATCAACTGCGATAAGTAAATTTGTCACACACTGCATACTGGAATTATTTATAGCAATGACTTGATCGGCAGTAACTATACCTTTTCGGAATATCTTCTGTGGAGATTTATCAGTGTAAGAATTATCCTTTTCAGCTCCAGATATGACAAGGCAAAGTTTAGGGGACAATGGGAAAAATAACATAAAAGGATCCGAATAATTTGTGTTATAAGTCTTCCCGTCATTTCCCTTTAAAGAATATCCAGGATTATCAGATGTGATAAAATACGGTCCATTCTTTGGCGATTCATAGACCATCCATTTGCAATTAATTATAGCTAAACGGAATTTTTCATTACGGTTTTCAATGTCATCATTTCTTTGGATGAGACTGAACAGCTGCATTTGCTTGCTAAAAGTTGGATTCAATTTATTTTTATCCCTTACAGTTTCAGCAATAGCCTTTTTTATTTCTTTCGGAATATACTGAAAACGAGGGTTTTCGGTGAACTTTTCGAAGTCCAAACTATCCATTGCGGAATCTATAAGGGAACTCTTCTTCTTTTCCAGTGTTTCTTTCATCCAATATGGATTTCTCAATTTTAGTTGTATGATAAAATCAGTTAAATCAATAGCATCTTGAAGCACCAATGGGATATTCTCTGAAAGCTTTTCAAAAATTTTCCCATACTTGTTTTCTAGTTTGCTAAGCACATCTCTTTCAATATATAGAGCGTCATAGGCATTCAACCTAAATTCACTATCACCCATATTCTCTTCGATGGTATAGTAATTTGGAAAATAGCAGATACTTGCAGTATGGCGAAGCGTTGGTAATTCATTATAGCCTTTCTGAACCTTTCGCACATCTAGCACGTAAAGTCTATTATCGAAAGTAAAGTTCTTCAGATAACATTGGGGAACATAGTGGTGTTTTTTAGGTCGTTGTTTTTTGCCCATCTTGAAATAGTCGTACGCTTATTCGTTAAGTGACGGTAAATCCTTATTCTCCATCTGCTTAATCTGCAATTCTACGGGATCACTTATTGATGATGCATTTAAAGGTTCTTGCTGTAGGATTTCATCTTTCAGCTTTTCTTTTGCTGTGCTCGGCAAACTTTCGCATAGCAATACAACCTGTTCAAATGCAGTGTATGTTTCCAGCAATTCACGATTTACGAAGCAGTGGATTTCTTCAATCTGAAGGTTAAGTTTAGACAACTCTTCTTCATTCATTGCATTATCAAGCCAAGTTCTAGTTCGCGAAACACTAATTGAGCCTTTGAGAAAATTATTATTCGTCTTATAATGAATCAAAGGATGTCGATAGCTAGATAAAGTTCGGTGTTGATTTTTTACCCGATCGGTAAACCATTTAAAATACGAATTATCCTTTAGCATTGGAAATTTTTCTTTAAGCTGTTTTGACGACTGCTTATCAAAAAGTTTGTTAAATGACAACGTCATAGGAGCAAGATAATCTGGCTTCATGAACAAAGATGTCAGATAGGCAATCCTTTCATAAAATGTATAGATTTCCTCAAGTGCCACTTCAAGATGGAATATGTATTTTGTATCATAGAAACTTGGCTCAAGAGGATAAACTACGCTCCCTTGAAAGGGATATGAATTATCGGTATGATGGGAGGTATATCTTCCCCACATATTTGAAACCGAAACACTATACATAATATTTCTGTTCGCTTCGACAAACTCGTGGTAATAGTTCAAACTTGTATCTGTGACCATCGTATTATCTGTATTATCTACGTTTTTCCAAATTCGTGTGAAGAAACTGAAAGCATCCTGCTCTAAGAACTTAGTACTATCGAAGGTCTTAACCCCAATTCTATCCAATTCTTCCTCGTATTTTCGGTGAAATGTCAACAAGGCCTTTTGTTCTTGGTTCATAAAATGAATATTGTCAGCATTAACCCATCCATCTTCTTGAACAAACGCCCTTATAGTAAATACCAAATCCACTGGTTCTGAAAAAAACGTTCTTCCCGAAGTATTGTATTCGTTTATCGTTCCCTTTAACTTTAGGTCAATAAATACTTCTTCGAATTTGAAGCCATCATCATTTACAACAGGACGTATCGAAAAATCATTTGACCATTCTGCTGAATTCGTAGTAAACTCAAAGTAGGCATTCTTTGCTTTTTTTACCCTATGAGCAAAGAAATGATGATTTTTACGCCGTTGCATCAGCGACCAGACTAATCCATAATTATTTAGTTCAACGCTGGAGATTAACTGTTGGACACTTATAGGTTTTTCCATCCTCTAAGATATTTAACAAAAATCATTTTTAAAAGGCCGTAAGACCGTATCAAAATTCCAGTTAAGTAAAATGCTACGAAATCTGCTATTATTGCTGCACTTATCTCAGGATCCGCCTTTGTGGGGTGCAAAATCTTAGTATTGGAAAATAATAGGAAACCTCATGACTGCCTATGAGTGCTATTGAGACAAATGTTTAGATAATAAGTATTTTTATTATTAGCTAGCACGCTTTGTTACTTCTTTTAAATGTGTTGTCAATTAAAATCTATATGTTTACTAAATCTCTATCGAACGATTTTGTGTAATCTTCTAAGAAAGAATTAATTGACAAACTATGACAACGCCTGAACTAAATGATAACAGCAGGGGATTATTATACCCAGCCTATCATAAACTATATAGCGCATTAAGCAGCTTGGAGAAATTTGAAAAAGGAACCAATTTTTTCGATAATATCTCTTATCTCGACAGTTTTCTTTCAGAGTATAGGAACGTTACATTTATGCTTCAGAAATCATTAGCACATACAGAATACTTAACAGCATACGAGGAAAATAGGAAAAAATATCTACTGAATGATGTATGCAAATGGTTTATTAATAAGCGCAATGAGGTATTGAAGCAGCGACCTTTCGACTTGGAAAAGAAAATACGGATTGTGATATATACTACCACTGATAATGTTGTGTTGCCTGAGTTGTCCTTTACAATAGAGAATGATGTGGAATATTCCACACTGATAGATTCATTGCGTGAGTTCCTTACAGAATTAAATCTGGTTGAGGTGATGTTCTCTGCTGAATTTTCATTTTATGAAAAGGGGCAGACCGAAGAACTATATGACCGATTCTTGTCAGGCATAAGTAACATGAAATTATTTATGAAAGCTATGAAGAAAGTGGTAAATGAAAGCAGCGTCCTATCTGACCAGCTTGAAAAAAAGATAGATGAGCTGAAATTCCACCGTATTCCAAAAAATATGTTGCTCATCGATGATTATGTATTTTACACCAGAAAAAAACTATTCGAAAAAGCATCACGAGCAGAAATCTATTTTCCAGTGAATGATACAAAGGTACCGGTTACTAATTTTGAGAAAATGTTCTCTGACTCCAAGGATCTGTTTGATAATTTTATAATGATGCATCTGGTCACATTTCAAAAGCAAAAGTGCCTAATGCCAACTTGCTTGATTATATATAATGATCAGAAAATGCAATTCATGTCCTTTGAAAGTTCGATAAAAACAACCATTTACAGAAAACTGTATGAAATCGCAAATCGTATCGAGGCAGAAGGAATTGTTGAAATTATGTATGTTGGAGAAATGTATCAATATGCCAAGGCAGATAATATCCTTGCTTTGGAAAGCAGAGAAAGAATAAAGTATATGAGCTCGGAATCACTCGTGTTTTTAAAATCAAGTTATGATCTGAACACCTGTTCATATTCTTTCAATTCCGCCAAAGTAGATGATGTAGAATATGTAGCTTCTGTTCTACTTAAAAAGGATAACGCGTATAACAATTTGGCATTCATGAAGCCGGTAATCAATGAATTTAATCGGTTAAATCTTAAAAAAGCTGGCTTGGATTAAGCTAAATCAAACAATTAATACCGGATTTTAATACTGCAAACAAATAGAAGTGACAAAGCTTGCATTTTGGTTACTCGCTTCGAGCGCGTGGTAAAAAACTCGTCGGTAATTCAATCCTATAGCGTACAAAATCCGTTGCACGCGGATATCGCTGAATCCCATCTGCAGGACGTTTAATTATTGGACGTGTTTGAGAACAATTAACGTAGACGCTTTGTAATTTTCTTTTCATTGGAAATATGCAAGATAATGTATGCTCTTTTTCCTCTGTAAAATGAACCATTAATAGTATATTCATCTTTAAAGACAATGTCTTTACTGCTATATGGAGAAATATTGATTGTAGCACTTTCAGGTTCATCAAAGTAAGTATGAATAAATTTCTTATTACCTGATACTATTCCATTCGTTGTGTATAGTTCAAGGTGCGTGATTATAATATTCCTTACGGAGCGATTGAACACGGTTATAGATGTTTCATCTCCGATAGTTCCATAGATCACACTAACCTTAATTCGCTTTTCCCGTAATGACCTTATTAAATTGATTATTGACAAAATAAAACCAGCTATACCAATCCATACAGGTAATGAAATTTGTTGCAAGTAATCGATTATTCCCTCAATCATCTTTTATATACTTTAGTGCTCATATAAAAGTAAAAATTATGGGGAAATTTATATGATAAATTATGCCTTTTGTGACCTATGTTCCGGCCTTTGATATGCTCTGCTTATTAATCTTTTGCAGCTCGTTGCGTACGAGTAGCATGGATTGTCTATTTTTTTCCGTCATTATTCTCAGGTTGCTGCATGTTCTGGCTCTGACCCTTAAGCACTTTATCTCTTCCCTCGTTGCTGGTTAAGCTGCCGAATAATCAAATTTTAGCGCATTGTTCTTAATGCCAAGAAAGACCTTATCTCTTTATGTCCTATCTTTTAAAGATACTATGTCGATCTTCCTTCCGTAGCAGCCTGTATTCTAGCCTCGTAGATAATTTCAAAACACTATAAAGTTATAACCTACTTTGTCGCAGTTGATGCTCGAAAAAATCTTCCATGACTTCGTCCTGTTTCATGAAAAAAGCTCGGTACTAATCGCAAATTTTGCTGAGGCATATTGGCTTCATTTTAAAACTTTAGTATTATGAGACATCTACTACACAAAATCGTCTCCGACATACAGAAACAGGAACGTAAATTATCTGCCGAGGCTTCGAGTTTTATGGAAGAAGCTTACGGGATGACAATCTATTTGAAAGAACTTCTCGGAGACATCAAAGAAGATATTATGAACGAGGGCTTCGCAACATTAGGGGACGAAATTCTTTTCTTTAAACAGATAAAACCAACTGTTCTTGGTAAGCTCATTTATTACAACAAAGTGTTTAGAATTGAAACGGCTTGCCCAGCAAGCAATGGAAATATCTATGAAAGCTATTTTGCCATGCACCTGCGAGACTTAAAAGAGGAATATACGGAACATGTCTGCAATTCCGATTTTTACCGCTATTACCGTTCCGGCAGAACCGACCGAGATGAACAATACTTTACACTTGGTAAAATCAACTGCTACGATGGGCTGAACAGCTTTGTATTTGAAATCGACCCCAAATTTTCAACCTACTTTGATTATAAAGTGGCGAAAATCATAGCCAACGAATTAATCTATAACTATCTGACGACAAAGCTAAGCCCCGAACAAAATCCCGATGTACTGCTACAACACGAAGAAACAAAAGATTTCTTTTGGACACAGACAAAAAATGCCCTTATCGAATTGATTTATGCCCTCTATGCCTGCGATGCCATTTCACACGGGAAAATAGGCATCCGCAAAATCAGCATGGTTTTCCAAATCCTGTTCCGTA
>JBEBUB010000042.1:0-12238 GCA_040393445.1 Flavobacterium beibuense | reverse complement strand
AGTACGGCCAAAAGAGCTATCGAAACCGCTCGAATTTTTACTCAGCATTTGGCTTATCCGGAGGATTTAATTGTCAAAAAAGAAGGGTTATATACCTTCGAGGAATCTCAATTAGAGAAAGAAATAAAAAAATGTGATAACGAATATGATAATCTGATTGTTTTCGGGCACAATTCGGCTATTACTGATTTTGTAAATACATTTGGGAATATTTATCTTGAAAACGTATGTACGTGTGGGTTTGTGTCTTTTGTTTTTGAACAAAACGAATGGGATGCCATCCGTAACGGAAAAATCCAAAAAGTAATTTTCCCTAAAGATTTCAAAGATTAATTTGTTACAGATTCCGTTAAGCCTAACATTTTTTTAAACCTGAGCCTCTTTTTATATCAAAACTAATTTCCGATATTTGTTGTAATATACGGAAAAACGTTATGATGTATCTTCATACTCAAAAAAACTATAAATATATAGATAGAGAAAAAAGTTGGTTGTCCTTTAATGAGCGAGTGCTTCAAGAAGCAGCAGATCCAAGAGTTCCTTTGTTGGATAGGCTTCGTTTTTTAGGGATTTTTTCCAATAACCTCGATGAATTTTTCAGAGTTCGTTATGCTGCTATCAGAAGGTTGCAAATTCAAGGAAAATCAGGCAAAAAAAGACTTGGAGGAATTACTTCAGACGAACTTCTTCATGAGATTACAGAAATCGTAATCAAACAACAGACAGAAAGTTTGAGAATATTAGGACTTATCGAGAAAGAACTCAAACTTCACAATATTTTTATCGTAAACGAAAAAGAGTTGTCTGCTGAGCAAGAAGTTTTTGTCAAAGAGTTTTTTATTCAGAGGGTTTCTCCCGAATTGGTTACGATTATCTTGAACGATTTAGATAAGTTTCCGCTACTTCGAGACACTTCGGGTTATTTAGCCATAAAATTAGTGATGAAATCAGGCGATGTGAGGTATGCTATTATCGAAATTCCGCCTACTATCAACCGTTTTGTGGAATTTCCGAAAGACGGAGACAAACAGTATATCATCATGCTTGATGATGTTATTCGCTATAACCTTCACAGCATTTTCAGTATTTTCGACTATAAAAGCGTAACGGCTCACATGATAAAAATTACTCGTGATGCCGAACTGGATATTGACGGAGATATGGGAAAAAGCTTGATGGAAAAAATATCAAGTGGAGTAGCAGACAGACGATTAGGAGAACCTGTTCGGTTTTTATATGATATTGATATAAAGAAAGATACGCTTAATTTCTTCTTAAAGAAAATGGATATTGATTCTTCTGATAGTATCATTCCCGGAGGACGATATCACAACAGACGAGATTATATGAAATTCCCTGATTTAGGCAGAACTGATTTGCTATATGGGAAAAGATATCCACTTCCGGTAAAAGGTTTGAGTCTTGAAGGAAGTATTTTGGAACGAATTGCAACCAAAGATTTCTTGATTCATACACCTTATCAAACTTTTTCTTATATCATCAGGTTTCTTCGTGAAGCGGCTTTAGACCCAAAAGTAACTACGATTAAAATCACTTTATATCGTTTGGCCAAAAACTCTCAAATTGTGAGTTCGCTTATCAATGCGGTTAAAAACGGAAAACGAGTAATTGCTCAGGTAGAACTTCAAGCTCGATTTGATGAAGAAAGCAATATTTTCTATTCTAAACTGATGCAAGAAGAAGGCGTTGAGCTTATTTTCGGGATAAAAGGTCTAAAAGTACATTCTAAAATTTGTGTGATAGAACGTCTGGAAGAAGGCAAAATCAAACGTTACGGATTTATCTCTACAGGAAACTTCAACGAATCTACAGCACAAGTATATACAGATGTTACGTTACTTACGTCACATTCAAAAATTCTCAAAGAAATAAACAAAATTTTCGAATTTTTAGATGTGAATTATAAGCTATATAACTACAAACATCTGATTGTTTCACCTCATCATACTCGAAAGCAGTTTTATAAGCTTATCGATAGAGAAATTCTCAATGCTCTTGAAGGAAAGAATGCTTATATGTGTTTAAAAATGAATAGCTTGACAGATTATGGTATGATTGATAAACTCTATGAAGCTAGTCAAAATGGTGTACAAATTCGATTGATTGTAAGAGGAATTTGTTGTTTGATTCCTGGTGTTGAAGGTATGAGCGAAAATATAGAAGCAATCAGTATTGTAGATAACTATTTAGAACATTCACGGATTTATATTTTTGGTAATGGAGGCGACACAGAAGTGTATATTTCTTCAGCTGATTTTATGACCCGTAATATTGATGAAAGGGTAGAAGTGACTTGCCCAATTTATGATCAAGAAATCAAACAAGAATTGATTGATATTTTTGAAATTGGTTGGAGAGCTAACGTAAAAGCCCGAATTCATTCTGAAGATTTGAGCAATAAATACAGAGAAAGAGGTGAGGAGCGAGAATATCGTGCTCAACATGAAATGTATGACTATTACAGAAACAAACTAGAAGTAGTGGTCGAAAAAACTGAAATTTAGACTATGATAAACATAAAAAAATATGCTGCAATTGACGTTGGGTCAAATGCAATGCGACTTTTGGTATCGAATATTGTTGAGCAAGAAGATAAACCTACACAATTCAACAAAAGTGCCTTGGTTCGTGTTCCGGTTCGTTTAGGGCAAGATTCTTTTACGGTTGGCGAAATATCTGAAGAGAATATAGAGCGAATGGTCGATACGATGAAAGCCTTCTCGCTTTTGATGAAAGTGCATAAAGTAGAGAAATATATGGCTTGTGCGACCTCAGCTATGAGAGAAGCAGACAACGGAGCCGAAATAGCTGAGTATATCGAGAAAGAAACCGGAATTAAAATTCACCTGATTGACGGAAAAAAAGAAGCCAAAATCATCGCTTCGTCTGATTTGTATCAGTTCCTGAAAACAGATGAAACGTACTTATACATTGATGTTGGAGGAGGTAGCACAGAGCTTACACTTTTCTCAGAAGGAAAAATCATCGCTTCAAAATCTTTCAAAGCAGGAACTGTTCGGTTTTTGAACAATATGGTTTCTGAAGTGGTTTGGAGTGAAATCGAAAAGTGGATTAAATCCGTTACAGCTCCTTATGACAACGTAGTCTTGATTGGTTCGGGAGGAAACATCAACAAGCTCTTTAAAATGTCTGGCAAATCACAAGACAAGCCGCTTACGCTTTCGTATTTGCAAAACCAATACAACCTTTTGAGCAAAATGAGTTATGACGACAGAGTGATGGATTTAGCCCTAAATTCTGACCGTGCAGACGTAATTGTCCCTGCAACTAGAATTTATCTGAGTGCTATGAAATGGAGCGGAGCTAAACTCATCTACGTTCCTAAAATCGGACTTTCAGACGGAATCGTAAAGGCTTTGTATTATGAAACGATTTAAACATAATTAAATATGGGAAAATTTTCGAAAGAGGAGAGAGATAAATTACCACATAGGAAACAGTTAGAAATGAAGTTGTATCCTTACTTAAAATGGTTTTATTTTAAGGCATATTCTGTATATGGTTATTATTGGGGATATAAACTGATAATAAAAGATTACAATATCCCATATTGGGAACAATGGGCTTTATGGCTTTTTGCTATGTTAAGTCTTTACTTTTTTGGAAGAAACGAAAGGTTAGATAATTTTTTCAAAAAATAATTCTCTAACGAAGCATGAAAGCAACCTACCACAAATACATTCTCCATTTTAAAAGACCTAGTGGCACTTCTCGTGGTGTAATGACCGAAAAAGAAACCTGGTTTATCGTTTTGGAACAAAACGGTAAAATCGGGATAGGGGAGTGTGGCATCCTCAGAAGTCTGAGTGCAGACGACAGAGACGATTATGAAGACAAACTAAAATGGACTTGTGAGAATATTCATTTAGGAGAAGAAAATCTCTGGGAAGCGCTCATCGAATTTCCGTCGATTCAGTTTGGGGTCGAAACCGCTTTTCGTTCGTTTGAATCCAAAAATAATCCGTTTGAAATTTTTGAATCGAGCTTCACAAAAGGTGAGAAAAACATCCCTATAAATGGTCTGGTTTGGATGGGTGAAAAAGCCTTTATGAAAGCTCAAATTGAGGAGAAAATCCAGCAAGGTTTTAGCTGTGTAAAACTCAAAATCGGAGCTATAGATTTTGTCTATGAACTCGATTTGTTGCGATATATCAGAGAGAACTTCAATGAGGATAAAATAGAGATTCGGGTCGATGCAAACGGTGCTTTTGATGCAAGTGAAGCTTTATATAAGTTAAATCAACTGTCTGAATTTAAAATACATAGTATTGAGCAACCCATTAAAAAAAATCAAACTGACAGTATGTCAGAATTATGTAAAGTTACTCCTTTTCCGATTGCTCTTGACGAAGAACTGATAGGGGTATTTGCATACGAAGCCAAAGAAAAATTACTTCAAAAAATATGTCCGCAATACATCATTTTAAAGCCTAGTTTGGTGGGTGGATTTCGAGGTTCAAAACAGTGGATTGAGCTGGCCGAAAAATACAATATCGGATGGTGGATTACCTCAGCTTTGGAATCCAATATTGGGCTGAATGCTATAGCTCAATTTACGTTTTTACAAAACAATCCGATGCCTCAAGGATTAGGTACAGGAGGACTTTATACGAACAATTTCGATGCTCCACTGGAAGTGAAAAACGGAGAGTTGACTTATAACCCCTCAAAATCATGGGACGAAAAAGCAGTTTTGGAGCAGATTTTCAGAAAATAAAACCGTATTTTTGCAACTCATTTTTAGCTTATAACCATGAATTTTATCAATCGTTTGGCCTATTATCTTTTGGGGCTTTTAGTTGGTGTTTTGTTCTTGATTTTTTTCTTTAAAGGCAAATACGGAGACAAAGATATGTCGTATTGCTATCTTCCGAATTGCAGAGTTTTAAAAGACTTGAGAAGTAAACCTTTCCATTATTCGGATACCGCTTCAGAGAAAATGCAACAAGGGCTTTTAGATACGCTTCAACTCAAAGAAATTTTTAGAGAAGGCGATGTGCATTTCTCAAAAAGCAACGTCCCGATGGAAGGCGGAAAATATTACCTTATCGAAGGAGAAATCGATAAAAATAAAGAAATTTTCGTAGAAGTAATCAACTACGAAGACAAAGTTGTCTTGAAAGACATTCTTACGAGCATTTCGGAATAACGATTCAATTCCAAAATTCGTAATTTCTAAAATTCGTAATTAAAAAAAATGAATAAACCCTTAGCAGAACGTGTCCGTCCGAAAAATTTATCGGAATATATCAGCCAATCGCATTTGGTTGGTAAAGGCGGTTCGCTTACGTATCAAATCGAAAAAGGTTTTATTCCGTCTTTGATTTTTTGGGGACCTCCCGGAACAGGGAAAACTACTCTGGCTCAGATTATAGCCGAGCAAAGTCAAAGGCCATTTTATGAACTTTCGGCTATACATTCGGGTGTAAAAGATGTGAGAGATGTGATTGAAAAAGCCAAACAAAGTGGCGGACTTTTCACGTCGAAAAACCCGATTTTGTTTATTGACGAGATTCATCGCTTCAACAAATCACAACAGGATTCTTTACTTGGTGCTGTCGAAAAAGGTTGGATTACACTTATCGGAGCTACTACTGAAAATCCGAGTTTTGAGGTGATTCCCGCTTTGCTTTCTCGTTGTCAGGTATATGTATTGAATCCGTTTTCTAGAGAAGATTTGGAGGCGATTTTGCAAAGAGCTCTTCAAGCAGATGAATACCTGAAAACTAAAAATATCGAACTCAAAGAAACCGAAGCTTTACTGAGACTTTCAGGAGGTGATGGACGTAAATTACTGAATATATTTGAATTAGTTATCAATGCTTCGTCTGATGACCACGTTGTTATTACCAACGATTTGGTAATGAGCCTAGCTCAAAAAAACACGGTTCTGTACGACAAAACAGGAGAGCAGCACTACGATATTATTTCGGCTTTTATAAAGTCCATCAGAGGTAGCGACCCAAACGGAGCGGTTTATTGGCTGGCTCGAATGATCGAAGGAGGCGAAGACTTAAAATTCATCGCTCGAAGATTACTCATTTCAGCCAGTGAAGATATCGGGAATGCTAACCCAACGGCTTTAGTGATTGCCAACAATTGTTTTCAAGCGGTTTCCACCATTGGTTATCCGGAAAGTAGAATTATTTTGAGTCAATGTGCTGTTTATTTGGCTACTTCGCCTAAGAGTAATGCCACTTATTTAGCAATCGGAAAAGCACAACAAATCGTACGACAAACAGGAGATTTACCGGTTCCGTTGCACCTTCGCAATGCCCCGACAAAACTGATGAAAGAGTTAGGTTATGGTGATGATTACAAATATGCTCATGATTTTGATAATAACTTCGTAGCGCAAGAATTCTTACCGGACGAAATCAAGAATACAACTATTTATGAGCCTCAAAACAATTCCAGAGAAAATCAGACTAAGGAGTTCTTGAAAAATCGTTGGAAAGGCAAGTATGGTTACTAAAAACACAGATTTCACGAATTTAAAGGATTGCGTAATCTGAAAAATCTTTTAATCGGTGGCAGAAACAAAAACTAAATTACTATGAAAAAAGCTTTTGAATTTCTACGACAAGTCAGAGAGAACAACAATCGGGAGTGGTTTGCTCAAAATAAAACTACTTATGATGAGGTTGTAAAGGAAAACAAAGTGTTTTTCAATCAAGTTTACTCAGAATTTCAAAAGCATGATAGTCTGGAAGGGATCCACATTTTTAGAATCTATAAAGACGTACGTTTTTCGAAAGATAAATTGCCTTATAAAACCAATTTCGGAGCTTCGTTTTCTAGAACCAAACCTTTGTTGAGAGGTGGTTATTACATTCACTTAGAGCCAGAAAATAGCTTCGTTGGTGGTGGTTTTTGGTCTCCGAATAATGAAGATTTACTTCGAATCCGTAAGGAATTTGAAATGGATGCTACAGAAATTCAAAAAATAACTTCAGACAAAACTTTTGTGCAGTATTTCGGAGAACTTCAGGGTGAAGATGGCGTAAAAACAGCTCCCAAAGGTTTTGATAAAAACCATCCTGCCATTGATTTGATCAAGAAAAAACAATACGTTGTGATGCGAAAATTCTCAGACAAAGAAGTCTTTTCGGCTGATTTTCAAAAAGAAATTATCGCTACCTTCTTTGCGATGCGACCGCTATTTGATTATATGAGCGAAGTGCTTACTACAGATTTAAACGGAGAGCCTTTGTTTTAGCTCTACAACTGAATTTTAACCTTAAATATTTTGCTTAATCCGTTGGCTGAATTCACATATTCTTGAAATTCAGCAAGGTTAGCAAACTTTCTTGGAGATAGGAGATTCCTACGACTTGTGAAGTATAAAGTCTGATTTTTTTGGTCATAAAAAGGACAATATTCCATAGCCGTTGTATTGATTTTCTCACCTAAATTCTCTGCTTGTTGCCAGTTTCCTTGAGCATCTTTTCTGGAAATATACAAATCACCACTCCCCAGACCTCCAACTGCATTGTATTTTGTGTAGAGCAAAAAACTCTCGTCTTTAGAGATAAAAGCATTGAATTCGTAGCCATCGCTATTCACATTATCGTTTAACAAAACCGGAGTGTCATAACTTTTTCCGTTCCATTGACTCATATAAATATCGTCTTTTCCCATTCCGGTTGGGGCTTCCATCGTAAAGTAAAGATTTCCGTTTTGGCTTAATGTAGGATAAAATTCGTCAAATTCTGTATTAACAGGACTACCTAAATTGATAGGTTCAGACCATTTATCGTTCTGACTTTTACGTTCTACGTACCAAATATCAAAGTTCTTTTTTCCGTCTGTGGAGCTGTTATTTGGTCTATCGGATACGAAAAACAAACGTTTTCCGTCATAGGTCAGAAAAGGTTCCATATACATGTTTTCGTCACAAAAAGGCATCAAAACAGGCTCAGACCATTCTTTATTTTCTTTAGATAGATAGGCCAATTGAGAAATTTTGCTGTCAGGACTTTGAATGGTGAAAAAAGCTTCATTTCCATTTTCAGAAATACAAAAATCTCTGACATTCAAAAATTGATTTAGTTTTTTGTCAAATAACGTAACTTCTTCTTGAGCAGAGGCAATACCTGAAATAAGCAAAAAAGAAGTGATAAGGTGGTGGAATGGTTTCATGGTTATAAGTTAACTTGGGTTGTTATTTACGAATTTACAATTTTATATTATTTATCTTATAATTGAGTTCTAATACTTTTTGATTCCAAAGAGTTAGAACTTGTTTAGCAAAAAGACAGTTATTTTGTTCATAAACGATTAACGTATCTCGAAAAGAACGAATATAGTGAGTCCAAAAATTCCCTTTGGAATCGTTCAGTAAAAAATAAAATCCTGAATCACCTATTTTTTTACCGGATGAATTTAAAATCAATTCACCTTTAGCTCCTACACTAGGTTCCATAATTACTGTGGCATTCCCTTTAGGTAATGGAAAAATAGCTTTTATACAAGCTTTTCCGGAAGGTAATTCGCAGACCTCATAAATACCGGAATAAATGATTTTACCACTGGATTTCAGAGTTCTGAGCCATATAGTATATTTTACCTCATTAGATTTAGAATCAAAAAGAGTAATTATCTCACTTGATAAAGATTCTGAGTCTTTGATATTGCTAGTAGGAATATTTAATTGGTTGATTCTTTGACTAAATAATCTGTTTACTAACAACCCGAAAATGATAAAAAACGGATTCCATTTTACTGTAAAATACAAATCATAATTTGCAGTGTTTTCATAGAAGTCAATTACTTTTTTGGAAAGGTAATTTAGTTCTGTATCTGTCAAATTAAACTTGTCAATTGAAGAAACCAGCCCTTGTGAGTTCGAATTCCTTTGAATAATTAGATTTTCTTTTTCTGCTAATTGATTTATAAACAGCTCTCCAATTCCGTTTAGTTCTCCAAAAGGTCCTATTAACCATGCAAAATCTTTCGGATTGATTTTTCTACCCATAAGAATTACCCATTGTTGAGTAAACCAATCTTGAAATTTTTGCATGGTGTAGGCTAGATTCATTTAATCGTTTTATAGGTTAGGAATATAATTTCGCTGTCCTTTCCATTCTCCGAATTCTGAAATGGCTTTAAAACGTAATGTAGTAAACTCGATATGAAAGTCTTTTCTGTCTCGTTCTTTCATAGCATCAATGTGTCGTTTAGGTTGAGCCATTTTGCTATGCCCGAAAACCATTTCAGTCATTTCTTTTTGTGATTTCCATACAGAAAAAGTAGAAATAGTTCGAGGAAATCGGATAGAGGCTAAAGAAAGAGTAGTCCCAGAGTGGTCTCGAACTAACTTCTCTACAGGTCGTCCCCAACGAAGAAATCTAGGAACTTCAAGCATTTTCATTCGAGCAACTGTAACTGCTACTACAGCCTCTTCAGGAGAATCAAGTATGAACTTTTCTTCAGGAATGACAAAACCACTAATATGTCCCCATTGTCTGACAAACTTTAATCGGGTGTGCCAACCTTTGGCTAAGGTTTTTCCGAGACTATTATGTTGAAGAAAATTCTCAATAGCTATTTCGTTTTCCCATTGAGCAAATACAGCGATTTCTTGAGCTAATATTCGAGAAGTAGAAAAAATAGGCGACCCCAAAGTCATACAAGCCATACATTCGATATGAATTAATCCCGAGACATCTTTACTACTAGGAGGAAATAACACGGCTTTGAGAGCCGTGAAATAAGATGTTTTTACTAAATGATAAGTAAAGATACTCATGATAGTCTTGAGAAAATAAGAAGTGGTATAGACAAATCTACATAAATTATATAAATAAAAGAAGCTGTAATCTGTGTTTTAATTTTAGTATTTTTGCCTAACTATAAAATTACGATATAACCCACAAAATGCTCACTTCGCTTACTATCAAGAATTATACGTTAATTGAAAATCTAAATGTTGATTTCTCAAGTGGTTTTTCGGTTATAACCGGAGAGACAGGAGCCGGAAAATCAATGCTTTTGGGAGCTTTAGGTTTGGTTTTAGGAAAAAGAGCCGATTTGTCTTCGCTTAAAAATGAAGACGAAAAGTGTGTGATTGAAGCGGTTTTTTCGGTTGAAAAATATGGCTTACAAGCTTTCTTTGAAGCGCAAGATTTAGATTTCGAAAACGAAACCATCATTCGTCGTGAAATCTTACCAAGCGGAAAATCACGAGCTTTTGTGAACGATAGTCCGGTTACGTTACAACAGTTAGACGAATTAGGAAACCAATTGATGGATATCCATTCACAACATCAAACTCGAGAATTGTCTGAAGAGAAATACCAGTTTGAAGTGTTGGATATTTTGGCTGAAAACGAAGATTTACTCACAGAATATTCTCAGAAACTATCGCAATATAAAAAGAACAAAAAAGCCTTAGAACAAGCTCAAAACAAGCTTTCAGAGTCTTTAAAAGAGCAAGAATATAATTTGTTTGTTTTCAACGAACTCAGTGATGCCAACCTCAAAGAAAACGAACAAGAAGAATTAGAAGTTGAATACGAAAAACTAAACAATACAGAGGTTATCAAAGAAGTTTTGTCTAAAACGCTCAATCTTTCAGACAACGAAATAAGTGGAATTCTTCAGAGTTTGAACGAAATAAAATCAGACTTTTCAAAAATTTCCGGATTCTCTGGAGCTTACAAAGAAATTGCAGATAGAATCACTAGCCTTCAGATTGAGTTTTCAGATATATTTCAGGAGGTAAACAGCTTATCTGAGTCTGTTTTTGATGACCCATCAGCTACTCAAAAAATAGGAGATAGGCTTCAACTTTTATACGACTTACAAAAGAAACACAAAGTAAATTCAGTTGAAGAACTTATCAGAATCAAAAATAATCTGGAAGAAAAAGTGGTTTCAGTAGACGAGCTCAACTCGATAATCGAAAAAACACAAAAACTAATAGTACAAAACCAAACAGAATTAGATGCTTTAGCATTACAATTACATCAAAACAGACAAAAGGCTATCACGATTTTTGACGAAAAAATTACGGTTTTATTGGCTGAACTTGGTATGAGCAATGCTCGTTTTGATATCAAATTAATAGCTACAGATGATTACTTTTCTAACGGAAAAGACAAACTGGAATTTTTATTCTCAGCTAACAAAGGAGGAAATTTTGGCTTGCTCAAAAAAACAGCTTCGGGTGGAGAACTTTCGAGAATTATGCTAGCGACCAAAGCTATTTTGGCAGAATATAAAGCGATGCCAACCATTATTTTTGATGAAATCGACACTGGAGTTTCGGGTGAAATTGCCCTAAAAATGGCTCAGATTATGCAAGAAATGAGTAAAAATAGACAAGTGATTTCAATTACCCATTTGCCACAAATAGCTTCGAAAGGGAATAATCATTACAAAGTATATAAATCTGTTACAGAGATTGATACGGTTTCTGACTTAAAGATTTTATCTAAAGAAGAAAGAATCGAAGAAATAGCGGAAATGCTATCGGGTAAAAACTTTTCGGAATCTGCCTTATCACATGCTAAAACATTATTGAATTAAAGTACTATATTTGTATCTCTTTAGGCAAACACCTCAAGATTACTCAAAACGAATTAACGATTAAACATTTGAACTATGTATAATTTATTAAAAGGAAAAAAAGGAATTATTTTCGGAGCATTAGACGAGAATTCTATTGCTTGGAAAACAGCAGAACGTGTGCATGAAGAAGGAGGAACTTTTGTTTTAACCAATGCACCAATTGCTATGCGAATGGGAACAATTAATCAATTGGCAGAGAAAACAGGTTCGCAAATTATTCCAGCTGATGCTACTTCTGTAGAAGATCTTGAAAACTTAGTAGAAAAAGCCATGGAAATTCTTGGCGGAAAAATCGACTTCGTTTTGCACTCTATCGGGATGTCTGTAAACGTGAGAAAAGGAAACCACTATACTTCTCAAAACTATGATTTCACCGAAAAAGGATGGCAAGTTTCTGCAGTTTCTTTTCATAAAGTAATGCAAGTTCTTTACCAAAAAGATGCTATGAACGAGTGGGGAAGTATTGTAGCCTTGACTTATATGGCTGCTCAAAGAGTTTTCCCTGACTATAACGATATGGCAGACAATAAAGCTTATTTGGAGTCAATTGCTCGTAGCTTTGGTTACTTCTTCGGAAGAGACAAAAAAGTTCGTGTAAACACCATTTCTCAATCTCCGACAG
>JBEBUB010000041.1:0-12265 GCA_040393445.1 Flavobacterium beibuense | reverse complement strand
CACATCAAAAATAAATGTGGTGATGTCATTCATGATTTCTTTATAGTTTTTCATTCTCTTTAATGATAGACTGGGTTAGTGTTTGATAAATATTTTGAAGTTCAGGTTGGTTTTCTAAAAACTTCAAATGAGTTTCAATAACTTTTATGTCGCCTCTTTTGGCAGGTCCTGTTTGAGCTTCTTTTGGTTCCAGATAATTGATTTTATCAGCCACCTCGATAATCAAAGGTTTTAAAATGGCAAACGGAACCTGATTTTGCTCACAAATATCACTACCTATTTTATAAAGGTGATTCACAAAATTACTCACAAAAACAGCAGCAACATGGAGTGCTTTTCGCTTTTCGGAATTGATGTCATAGACGTTGTCTGAAATATTTTTTGCAAGATTTTCCAATAAGTCAAAATCCTGAGGATTTTCGCTCTCTAAGCAAATCGGGATTTCTTTGAAATTGACTTTTTTTCCTTTCGAAAAGGTTTGTAAAGGATAAAAAACAGCGCTTCGGTTTTTGTCAGAAATTATGCTCAAAGGCTGAGTGCCTGAAGTATGAGCGACTAATTTTCCCGTAAAGGGCAGTTTTTCGGATACTTCTGCAATGGCATCATCAGTTACTGAAATCAAGTAAACATCAGCCGGTTTCAGTTCAGAAAAGGAATCTGTTATAAGCTCATCAGCCACCACACCTGAAAGTGATTGTTTGTTTCGAGCGAATACCTGAACCAGCTCTACCTCACTGTTTTCGGAGAAAACCCGAATAAGATGATGAGCCACATTTCCTGAACCAATGATAGTAACTTTTGCCATTTTTTTATTTGCACAAAGGTAAACAAAGAATTCAAAAGATAACTGCTCTTAAAAAGCCTGAAAAACTTATCGTAAAAAGTGAATGTGTTGATTTTTTAGCCACAGATGCACAGATGTAAAATGAAAATTATTTTAAATAAAAATGTAATGGAAATTATGGTGATATTGAATGTTTTACATTCAATGCAAGCTGTGTAATCTATTTTTTTTATAAACAACATAAAAATCTGTGCATCTGTGGCTAATCATAATGTATTATGGGTTATAAATAATTCGTATTTTTGAGCCCGTTTTTAAACTATGACAGATGAATTGGTTACAACAATTTTTCGTTAAAAAACAACCGAAAGAAGACACAATGAGTAAATATTTAATCGTAGGTTTAGGAAATATAGGAGCTGAATATGCCAACACAAGGCACAATATAGGTTTTAAGGTATTGGATTTTTTTGCCAATAAAGAAAAACTGGATTTTGAGACCGTAAAACTCGGAGCTTTGGCCAACTATAAATTCAAAGGAAGACAGTTCTTTTTGTTGAAACCTAATACTTATATGAATTTGAGCGGAAAAGCCGTTCAGTATTGGTTACAAAAAGAGAAAATTCCGTTAGAGAATCTTCTGGTAATAACTGATGATTTGAATTTGCCTTTCGGGACTATCAGAATCAAAGCCAAAGGTAGTGACGGAGGTCACAACGGTTTGAAAAATATCAATCAGGTGCTCAACACTCAAGAGTATGCTCGTTTTCGATTCGGAATTAGCGATGCATTCAAAAAAGGTCAACAAGTGGATTATGTTTTAGGAGAATGGACCGAAGAGGAGAAAAAGCAACTTGCAGAACGACTCGAGAAGTCATGTGATATTATCAAAGCTTTTGCTACGATTGGGTTAAACCAAACCATGAGTGATTTTAACGGGAAATAATTATAGTCTGTTAGCCACAGATTTGAATGTAATTTATAAAGGGTAATCCTTTTAATCTGTGTAATCTGTGGCAAAAAATAAATTTTAAACAGTTTTTAAAACTTTTCACTTTCAGACTAAAAACCTACCTTTGCCCTCAAATTTTTCAAAATTGAAAGTTTTCCAGAACATTACTACTTTTCAGGCAGAAAAACCGACAGTACTCACTATCGGAACGTTTGACGGAGTCCATATCGGGCACAAAAAAATCATTGACAGACTCACAAAAACGGCTCAAAGCGAAGGATTGGAATCTGTCGTATTGACATTTTTCCCACATCCGAGGATGGTTTTACAACAAAACTCGGATATCAAGTTACTGAACACGATTGAAGAAAAACAGCAACTTTTGGCTCAAATAGGTCTGGATATACTGATAATTCATCCGTTTGACAAAACGTTTTCTGAACTTTCGGCAGAAGAATTTGTGAAAGATATTTTGATTGATAAACTCAAAATCAAAAAAATCATCATTGGTTATGATCATCGTTTCGGTAAAAACCGCTCAGCCGGAATCGAAGATTTAATCATTCTCGGAAAAAAATACGACTTCGAAGTCGAGCAAATTCCCGCTCAAGAAATTGATGAAGTCTCTGTGAGCTCTACCAAAATCAGAAAAGCACTCGAAGAAGGACATGTGACTTTGGCTAATTCTTATTTAGGTTATAACTACTTTTTTAATGCTACGGTAATCCAAGGAAAGCAATTGGGTAGAACCATTGGTTTCCCAACAGCTAATTTAAAAGTTTCTGAAGATTATAAACTCATTCCTGAAATCGGAGTTTATGTGGTTGAAGGTGTTGTGGAAGGTCAAAACCTAAAAGGAATGATGAACATTGGTTTCAAACCTACTGTTGACGGAAAAAACCTATCTGTTGAAGTTCACTTCTTTGACTTTAACCAAGACATTTACGGAAAAAGCATTCAAGTTTCTGTAGTTGAAAAAATCAGAGAAGAACAAAAATTTGCTTCGGTTGAGGAGCTTAAAATGCAACTCGAGAAAGACAAGATTTTTGCTTTGAACTACTTTCAATCTTAACCTTTCTTTATTCGTCCTAGTTTTTTATAAGCTTCTGATTCTCTAGTTTATTAGCTGGAAGTTTTAGGTTGGTTTCTGCTACCACTTTTCAAAATGTTAAAAAAAATAAAAAGTTTTTAAATAGATTTTGCAGTTCTAAAAAACGGCGTACTTTTGCACTTGACAATTTTGTCAAACATAAAAGTCAAACAATTATGTCAACACAGAAAAAAGAAGATGTAACTTATGAGTTGATAATCAACACGGCAAAGAATCTTTTCTTTAAAGAAGGGAAGTTTAATGCCACAACTCAGGAGATTGCTGATGCAGCAGGAGTAAACAGAACCCTCATTAATTATTATTTCCGTTCTAGAAATGCCCTTTTTGATTTGGTATTCGAAGAAGGAAAAAAAGAAGATGAGCGAAGACAGAAAATGATTGTGATGTCTGATTTACCTATCAGAGAAAAGTTAGAATTGTTTATCGATTATTTTTTGGCACAGGCTAAGACCTATCCGTACAGAGAAGTGTATATGCTTACACAAATGATTAAAGATGAATTTTGTGTGTATGACAAAAAAGAACACATAAAATATATGACAGAAAAATTCTATGTGGAGCTAGAGGAAGAAATGGAAAAGGGAACCATTCAAAAAATGCCTCCTATTCAGTTTATGTTGAATTTTATTTCGATGCTTATTTTTCCTGTGGCTATGCGTCCGTTTCTTCAAAATAATTTTGAATTAGATGACGTAGAGTACGACAAAATTCTCTCGGAAAGAAAAGAAATTATCCTAAAAACCATCTTCAAAAATTAAACTAATTAAAACCCAATTATATATTTTATGAAAACCCAATCATACAGACGTAAAACACTTTTTTTAAGTGCTTTTGCCTTGCTTTTTGGTGGCTTTCTTGTCAATGCTCAAGAAAAATTGAGTTTGAAAGATGCTATCAATTATGCTTTGGAAAACAAGGCTGATGCCAAAAAAGCAAAATTGAGTGTAGAAAATAGCGAACATTTAATCGGAGAGGTTCGCTCAAGAGCATTGCCTCAAATTTCTGCTCAAGGAAACTTGATGTATAACGCTATTTTGCAAGAAATGGCAATGCCCGGAGATATTATCGGGATGCCCGGACAAACGCTTTTGGTTGCTTTTGGACAAAAATGGACAGCAATCGGAGGTGTTCACCTTTCTCAAAATCTATTTGATTACTCGGTTTTTACAGGATTAAAAGCTGCTAAAACCACTAGAGAATTTTATAAAGTAAATGAACAACTTACCCAAGAACAAGTAATTGAAGCCGTAGCAAAAAGCTATTATCAAATCTTTATTACGCAACAAAAACTTGAAACCATTAATGAAACCCTTGAGAATACTCAAAAAGTGCAAAACACGGTTCAAGGATTGGTTGATAATGGGTTGGCGAAAAAAATAGATCTTGATAGAATCAAAGTAACGGTTGTCAACCTGAATTCAAGCAAACTGCAATTGGAGAATGCTGTGAAACTTCAGGAAAACTCTTTGAAGTTCCTTATCGGGATGCAAATCGATAAACCAATTGAACTAGTTGAAGAAAGCATAGAAATCACTCCGGTTTTGCTTTCGGCTCCGGATGTTAAACAACTGACACAATATCAACTTTTAGAGACTCAAAAACAACTTTTAGTATATAATAAAGAGTCTTATAAAGCGGCTTATTATCCAACACTTTCTTTATCTGCAAATTACAGCTATCAAGGGTTAGGAGATAAATTTCCACTTTCTGGAGCTAAACCAGCAGATGGAGTTTATTGGACAGACTATTCCACTATTGGACTTAATTTGAATATTCCGATTTTTAGCGGATTCCGTACTCGTTCACAAGTACGTCAAGCTCAAAACCAATTGGATGTTTTAGAAGCTGATATGCAAGAAGCAGAATTGGCTTTGAACTTTGCTTTCGAGAATGCAAAAACACAAATCAACAACAGTGTAATCACTATCGAAAATCAAAAGGAGAACGTAAAACTAGCTCAAGAAGTTCTGGATAACACTCAAAACAATTACCTCAACGGATTGGCTACACTTACTGATTTGATTGAAGCCGAAAACTCTTTAGCTGAAGCTAAAAACAACTATTCGAATGCACTTTTAGAATATAAAGTAGCTGAAATCGAACTTATAAAATCTAAAGGAGAATTAAACAACTTAAAATAACCAATAAGACCAAAAACAAAATAAAATGAAAAAAGTAATATACATTGTAATCGTAATTGCCCTACTTGTTTGGGCTGGTTTCACCTTGGCAGGAAACAAGCAAAAAATGCAGGAAGAAACAGCAATTGTAGCCGAACAAAGTGCTTATGTGGCTGTTCGTGTAGATACTGTAAAAACAGAAGTTGTTAACTCTTCATACAGAGCAAACGGAAATTTTGCTCCGTTTCAAGATTTAAAATTATCTTCTGAAAGAGGCGGACAAGTAGTTCGTGTTTTGGTTCAGGAAGGAGCAAAAGTAAGCATAGGACAAACGCTTGCTGTCATTAAAGCAGATTTGCAATCGGTTGAATTGCAAAATGCAGAAGCGGCTTATCTGACAGCTCAAAAAGATGCAGAACGTTTTGCTAGTGCTTTTAAAACGGGAGGTGTTACTCAACAACAACTTGACCAAATGAACCTTCAACTGCAATCTGCTCAGGCAAGATTAAATCAAGCTAAAATCAACGTTGGAGACAGCAACATAAAATCTACCATCAACGGAATCGTAAACAAAAGACATATTGAGCCGGGAACAGTGGTAGGTCCTGGTGCTCCTTTATTTGATGTAGTAAACGTTTCAAAGTTGAAACTAAAAGCAAATGCAACTGAAAGCCAAGTAGCCAACATTAAAGTTGGAGACGAAGTAACTATTAAAGCCAGTGTTTATCCAAACAAAGATTTCAAAGGAAAAGTAACTTTTATTGCTGCTATGGCAGACGAATCATTAAATTTCCCGGTTGAAGTTGAAGTATTGAACAATACAAACAATGATTTAAGAGCAGGTATGTATGGTTCTGTGATTTTTTCATCAAAAGACGAAAACAACACTCCTGTAACTGTGGTTCCGAGAAATGCTTTTGTTGGAAGTATCAGCAACAATGAAATTTTCGTAGCTCGTGAAGGTGTGGCCCATTTGACAAAAGTGGTAGCAGGAAGAAACTTCGGAGAACAAGTAGAAATCCTTGAAGGCTTGAAAGAAGGTGATATCGTAATCACTAGTGGTATTATCAACCTTATAGACGGAGCTAAAATATCTATTGTAAAATAAGTTTAAAGTTTTGCTCACAACCTTAAACTTGAAACTTTAAACCTGAAACTAAAATCAAATGAAATTAGCAGAAATATCAATCAAACGTCCTACGATGATAGTCGTGTTGTTCACGATTTTGACTTTGGGAGGACTCTTTTCCTACAATCAGTTAGGATACGAACTTATCCCGAAATTCGAGGTAAATATCATCACGATTTCTACGGTTTATCCGGGTGCTTCACCATCGGAAATTGAAAATACGGTTACTAAAAAAATCGAAGACGCCATTTCGTCTTTGGAGAATATCAAAAAGATCGAATCCAAATCATTCGAGAGTATTTCGGTCGTAATGATTCAGTTGAATCCAGGTACAGACACAAACTATGCTTTGAATGATGCTCAACGTAAAGTAAATGCTGTTTTGGCAGATTTACCTGATGATGCAGACCCTCCGTCATTAGTGAAATTCTCGATGGATGATTTGCCGATTATCACTATTGCAGCAACCGGAGATATGGATGAGGTGGAGTTTTTTGACTTATTGGACAAAAAAATTCAACCGACTCTATCACGTGTTCCCGGAGTAGCGCAAGTTAACTTGGTTGGTGGTGAAGAAAGAGAAATTCAAGTAAATATCAACCAAGAAAAATTAGAAGGTTTTGGGTTATCTGTTCCTGAAGTAAGACAAGTTGTGATGGCGTCAAACCTTGATTTTCCTACCGGAAACGTAAAAACCAGAGAAAATACAACTCTTATCCGTTTAGCTGGAAAATATAAAGATGTTCAAGAACTTCAAAACCTTATTATTAAAGAGAAAAACGGAGTTCAAATCCGTTTGAGAGATGTAGCTGAAGTTCGTGATACTCAAAAAGACGTTGAGAAATTAGCTCGAAACGATCAAGAAAATGCAATCTTAATTCAGGTTCTAAAACAATCTGATGCCAATGCGGTAGCGGTAAGTGAGCTTATCAGAAAATCAGTTCAAGAAATTGAATCAGATTATGCAGCAAATAATGTTAAGTTGAATATTGCTAACGATACAAGTGAATTTACACTAACCGCAGCCAACAACGTAATTTTCGATATTTTCTTGGCTATTTTCTTGGTAGCAGCAGTAATGTTGTTGTTCTTGCACAGTATGAGAAATGCCTTTATCGTAATGATTACGATTCCGGCTTCGCTTATTGCAACGTTCATCGGAATTTATTTTATGGGATTCACCCTGAATTTGATGAGTTTGGTGGCACTTTCGCTAGTTGTAGGTATCTTGGTCGATGATGCGATTGTGGTTTTGGAAAATATCCACAGACACATGGAGATGGGTAAAAACAAAGTCCGTGCTGCTTTTGACGGAGCTTCAGAAATCGGATTTACGGTTGTCGGGATTACCCTTGTAATCATCGTGGTGTTCCTTCCGATTACTTTGAGTAATGACTTGGTGTCAAACATTATCCGTCAATTTGCTGTTACGGTAATGATTGCAACAGCCTTCTCGTTCTTGGCTTCGTTTACGTTGGTGCCTTGGCTTTCTTCAAGATTCGGAAAATTAGAGCATGTATCTAATAAAACATTCTTCGGAAGAATTATTCTTTGGTTTGAAGGAAGAATTGAAGCCTTCACTCACTGGATTTCTGGTATATTGGAGTGGGCTTTGAAAAGAAGAAGAAACAAAATTATTACTCTTTTAATTGCAGTTATCTTATTCTTTGGTTCATTTACGTTAGTTGGAGCCGGATTCATCGGAGGGGAGTTCTTCCCGAAAATGGATAGAGGAGAGTTCTTGGTTCAAATCGAACTACCAAAAGATGCTTCTCTAGAGCAAACCAACTTTATTACACAAAAAGCAGAACGATACTTAGACGAAAAACCTGAAATCGTAAGCCAGATTACTAAAGTCGGAGAGACCAGTGGTGGTTTTGGTTCGACTCAAGCAACGGCATATAAATCAGAGATTTCGGTAGAGCTGGTTGATAAATCACAAAGAGCAGATAATACGTTTATCTATGCAGCCAAGCTGAAAAGAGAACTTCAGGAATATTTGGTGGATGCTAAAATCACTATTGTTCCTGTAGGTATCATGGGTGCAGACGATGCTCCGCTACAGTTGGTTGTGGTAGGTTCTGATTTGGATAGCGCTATGGAGTTTGCTCGCAAGGCAGAAGCTGAACTTTTGAAAATTGCAGGTACGTCTGAAGTTGAACTTTCTGTTGAAGACGGAAATCCTGAAATCACCGTTCAAGTAGACAGAGATAAAATGTCTCGTTTAGGACTTGACTTAGGAACAGTCGGGATGACAATGCAAACCGCATTTAGTGGAAATACAGATGCGAAGTTCCGTGCCGGAGAGTATGAATACGACATCAATATTCGTTATGACGAATTCAACCGTTCAGACATTGAAGATGTAAAAAATACGTTATTTGTCAATAAAGACGGAGAGAAAATTCGTTTGAGCCAGTTTGCAGAAGTACAACAAGGTTCAGGACCAAGTGTTTTGGAACGTAGAGATAAAAGCCCTTCTGTAACGGTTCGTTCTCAAGTTATCGGTCGTCCTGTAGGTGACGTAGCAACAGAATGGGAAGCTGCTTTCTCTCAACTCGAAAAACCAACTGGCGTAAGCTATGTTTGGGGAGGAGATATGGAAATGCAAGGAGAAGGTTTCGGAACCTTAGGAATAGCCTTGCTAGCAGCGATTATCTTAGTTTATTTAGTAATGGTGGCGCTTTATAACAGTTATGTACATCCGTTTGTAGTATTGTTCTCAATTCCGCTAGCGCTTATCGGGGTAATGGTGATTTTGGCCTTGACCAATAACTCACTCAACATCTTTACGATTCTCGGTATGATTATGCTTATCGGACTCGTGGCCAAGAATGCGATTTTGATTGTGGACTTTACGAACCACAGAAGAGAAGCAGGTGAAGACACCAAAACAGCACTTATTCAGGCAAACCACGCTAGGTTACGTCCGATTATGATGACAACCATTGCGATGGTGTTCGGTATGATTCCGATCGCAACTGCAAAAGGAGCTGCAGCTGAGATGAACAACGGATTGGCTTGGGTAATTATCGGAGGTCTTATTTCTTCGCTATTCCTAACCTTAGTAATCGTTCCGGTTGTGTATTCTGTGTTTGACGGAATCACTAGACGCTTTTCAAAAAACAAACAAAAAACAGATTATGCTGCTGAAATGGTAGCCGATTACGAACACATCGATATCAAAGAAGAGTTCGAAAAATAAAGATTACTCTCGTGTTTTCATACGGAAGAGTAATTCAAATTAAGTAATCAAATTGTCAAAAGCTATGGCTAAAAGCTGTAGCTTTTGATAATTCCCTAAATAATAGATTTAATTATGGACATACAACTATCCTATGTCAAGCGAACAATGTTTCGATTGGCGCTTTATGCTTTTGCCGTAATGGCAATCGCTGAATTTTTGGTTCTGGACATTATTTCTTTTGCAGGAACCAATGACTTTCAAGAAGGTTCTTTTACTAGAGCCATACAAATCACTATGTGTAGTATAAATAGTATTCTACTGTTATTTTATGCTATAAACCCGAATTTTAAGTTTAGAAGCACAGCTCTATTTGTCTTTGGTTTGATATTCTCAGTCGGGATTATTGAATCCGGAAAAATAGCTTCATTATGGCTGCTCTTTGTTTTAGCTTTTGCTGTTTTGGTAGTATTTATTCTCAGAAAAAATAGAAATGTTTTTCTCTCAGAAATAAATCTCTATGTTCGCTCATTCTCGTTCGGACTATTCTTTGTAGGCTTTATGATTGCCTTTGTTTTTTCTGAACTTATGGGTAGAAATTTCTTCTGGACAGCCGTGTTAGAAGGAGCAGACTATACGCTTGCTCAAAATGCTATTAAAGAAGGATTGAAGCTGTTAGGTTGTTTCTTGATTTTAACATCTACCGTTGAATTGAAGTTCTTGTCTGACAAAAAATAAAAGAACTTGTTATTTATATTAATAAGGCACAGAGATTTAATCTTTGTGCCTTTTGCTTTTTAAGTCTTCATGGTTTTCATCAGAAAATAAAAACCTATAGATACGATTACAGCTACAACTCCCGTAGCCCACCAAAGGGTTTCAAAACCGAAATGTTCTACCGTTAGGGTTCCTAAAAAAGGAGAGAAGATATGAGCTACAGAAAACGAAAGAGAATATAAACCCATATAAGCTCCACGGTTGCTTTCCTCAGAATTTTTTACAATCACGGTCGACATAAAAGGCATCGCCAGAATCTCTGATATACACAATACAGACATCGAAATATAGAGCATCAATAGAGAACTATTCAGATTTAGCATCACAAACGAAAGCCCACACAATAAGGTTCCACCAATGAGGATTTGAGAAATAGTCAAGCGTTTGTCTGCAATTTGCACTAGTAACATTTCCAGCACTACGATGAAAATTCCGCTATAACCTAAGATGATTCCGATTTCTGCTTCGCTCATTTGGTGTATTTCTTTATAAAAAAGAGGGACTGTTGTAAGTAATTGAAAGAAACAAATCGCATACAAAGCACACAAAAGTGAGAATAACAATATCTTTCTGTCTTTGTAGGGTGAAGGAGCTTTTTCGGTAGTGGAAACTTCAGTTTTAGAGGCTATATTTTCTTTTGGGAATTTGGTTTTTCGGTTATTGAAATAGATATAAAAAACAATTCCAGCAATTAGCGAACCTAGAGCATTTCCGTAAAACAGCCAATAGTAAGAAATTGAAGCCAAAATTCCGCCCAATGCAGGCCCAATCGAAAAGCCTAGGTTGATAGCCATTCGGTTTAACGAAAAAGCTTTGGTCAAATTTTCGGGTTTGGCATAATAAGCAATCGCAACCGAGTTGGCAGGTCTGAAAGTATCAGAAATTGCACTCAAAAAGAAAATCCCGATAGAAAGGCTTTCCACCGTTCTCAACTCCGGAAGTATAAAGTACATCGGAACGATAAAAAACAAACTGATAGCCTGAATTTTAAAGAATCCGAATTTATCTGTAAGCCAACCTCCTAGCCAAGAACCCATCACAGCTCCTAGACCGAAAAAACTCAAGACATATCCGGTTTCTTTAATCGAAAACCCTAGTGCTTGGGTCATATAAACACTCAAAAACGGAACGACCATAGCTCCGGTTCGGTTGATTAAAATAACCAACGAAAGCATCCAAATCGGCTTAGATAGCCCTCGATAAGAATCTAAATAAAGAGAGAAAAACCGTTTCAAGTGATATAAATTAGAAAAACAAAAATACAGATATGTTTAGTAAGATTAATCTATTCTAAAATATTTTAAACGTATTATCTTTGCATCTCAGTTTCTTTGCCCCTCAAAAATGAAATCATACACAGACCAAATCGGAAATACTATAGTTCTCGAAAAAACTCCTAAAAGAATCGTTTCAATTGTTCCTTCACAAACCGAATTGCTATTCGACTTAGGTTTAGAGGAAAGCATTGTGGGAATCACAAAATTCTGTGTACATCCGTATCATTTCAAAGCTACCAAAACGCTAGTTGGAGGCACTAAAAAAGTTCATTACGAAAAAATCAGATTGCTCAATCCGGATATCATTATTGCTAACAAAGAAGAAAATACTCAGGAGATAGTCGAAGAATTACAAAAAATTGCTCCGGTCTGGACAAGCGATATCAAGATTCTGGACGACAACAAGACCATGATTTCAGAATTCGGGAAAATCTTCAACTGCAGAACCGAAGCCGAAAATCTGAACCACAAAATCGACTTTGCCCTTAAAGATTTCTTGAGTTTCGTCTCACAACGAAAAGTACAGAAAGTGGCTTATTTTATCTGGAAAAACCCATATATGGTAGCCGGTTCAGACAACTTTATCAATGAGATGCTTACTTTGAATAACTTCCAAAATATTTATGCCAACAAAGGGCGTTATCCTGAGATTGAGATTAAAAAAATGAGAATAGAAGGCGATCCGGATTTGGTTTTCCTCTCTAGCGAACCTTATCCGTTTAAAGAAGAAGATGCTTTCGAAATCGGGAGATTTACACATCATGCTAAAACCGTGTTTGTAGATGGCGAAATGTTCTCGTGGTATGGCAGTAGAATTCTAAAAGCGTTTGAATACTTCAAACAACTTCACCGTAGAATAGGGTAGTGGTTGAGTTTTCAGTTTTCAGTCTCAGTTTTCAGTCTGAACAATTCGTAATTTGTAATTCGTAAT
>JBEBUB010000040.1:0-12513 GCA_040393445.1 Flavobacterium beibuense | reverse complement strand
CCAATTTTTGGTAAAAATCGTTCGGTTTTCTTGAAGAGTTCGTTTTGTCTTTCGATGCTGTAAACTCTTACTCCCATAGCACATAAAACAGCAGTCTGATAACCAGAACCTGTACCGATTTCTAATATTTTTTGGTCTTTTTTGGCTTCCAGAAGTTGTGTTTGAAAAGCTACCGTATAAGGTTGAGAAATGGTTTGTCCGGCTCCAATCGGGAAGGCTTTGTCTTGATAAGCAAAATTCTCGAAGCCTGAATCCAGAAACAAATGTCTAGGAATCTGTCTTATAGCTTCTAGAACAGAAACGTCTGTAATTCCTTTTTCTTGTAAAACTTCAACAAGTTGATTTCTAAGTCCTTTGTGTTTTGGAGTATCTTTCAAGGCGGTAATTTTTGAGCGACGTAAAACTACTAAAATTTTAAGTGCAAAGCAATCCTGAACAAAGTTTGAAAACTCCGGAAAGGCCTAGAGAAACGTTATTTAACGCTATGTTAACACCTCAATAGGTTCATTATCAATATTTTTGTTTGTTGGGAATTAAAATCGATATGAATAATTTTGCTCTTTCCGGATTATATAAAATAGGATTATTTTTGGGTTTTGCACTTGTGTTAAATTCCTGTAATGAGTTTTCAAACTCAGACCATACGGCTTATTTTGGTGGAGAAATCATCAATCCAAAAACTAAGTGGGTGCTTCTGTACAAAGATAACGAACTTATCGATAGCATTCCGCTTGATGAGCATAACAGATTCTTTGCTAAATATGATTCGCTTCCTTCAGGTTTGTATGCGTTTCATCACGAGCCGGAATTTCAATATGTTTATTTCGATAAAAACGATAGCCTGATGCTAAGGCTCAATACGCATGATTTTGATGGGTCTCTGGTTTTTTGCGGAAGAGGTGAAGAGAAAAACAATTTCCTGATAGAGATGTATCTTCTCAGCAAAATTGATAAAGATCGAATGTACCCATCATTTGATTTGAATCCTGAAAATTTCTTGAAAGTAGCTGATTCTTCTTATCGTGAAATGTTAGCTTTTTATGAAACTAAAAAAGAAAAATTAAAATGGAGTGAAGATTTTGATTTGTATGCCAAAGCAGCAACAGATTTTCACTATTATACCAAAAGAGAGTTTTACCCCATAGCTCACCAAAGACGTAACCCGTTAGATTCACTTTTTAATATTCCCGATGGGTATTATGATTTTAGAAAAGGGATAACTTCAGACAATGAGAAGTTAGCTCATTTTATGGTTTACGTACGTTATTTTACAGCTAAAATTGATAATCTTACGTATGAAGAAACTGTTAATCTCCCGGAAGATAAAGTTTCTTTAATCAAACTTGAGCTTCTTGATTCGATGATAGAAAATTTATTTTTGAAAAGTAAGATAGCAACTAATATTGTTTACTTTTATCTAGCCACAGAAAAAGAACTTTCAGAGCATGATAAAGTACTTAAAAAGTATGCAGAAATTTCTACAGATATAGCTAGTAAAGAGCGAATTAATAAATTGTCTACTTCTGTAAGAAATATGGCTTCAGGCAAAAAACTTCCTGAAATTATATTAACAGACGATAAATCAAAAATTAGTAGCAATGAATTGTTCAAAAGCAAAACGGTGTTGTTTTTCTGGTCTAAAAAATCTGAACCACATTGCATTTCTGTTCATAAAAAAGTAAATGAATTAGCTCAAAAATATACAAACATTCAATTTGTTGGTATTAATGTAGATGAAGATTTTCCCGACAGAAAAGAATTTTTGTCAAAAAACAAACTTCTTATTCCTGAGGTGAAACAATACCAAGTTAACAGCACAGAGCTGAGAGAAAAATGGGCTACTACCCGATTCAGCCAAGCACTAATTATTAATCAAGACGGAACCATCGACAATGCTTTTGCTAACATTTTTGATGTAGGATTTGATAAAAGTCTTTAATTTTCCTTATTAAATAAAAATTATCTTTGACCTATGAAAAGGACTTTGTTGTTATTTTTGATAGGTTGGAGTTTTTTGTCATTCGGGCAAACCGAAGATGCTTTTATTTATTTCAATAACAAACCCAACGCTCAATACTTTCTCAATAATCCACTTGAAATGCTTTCGCAGAGAGCTTTAGAGCGAAGACAGAATCAGAATATTCCTCTTGATATAACCGATGCTCCGGTGCATCTTCCTTATATAAACCAAATCGAAAATTCGGTTTTGGTATTGGCACAGTCAAAATGGTTGAATGCGGTTTATGTGAGAGGAGATTATCAGGCTATTTTAGCTCTGAATAATCTTTCTTTTGTAGAAAACATTGAGTTTGCCAACAAAAGCCTTAATCCTCAAGGTAGAAAGTCAACATCCGTTGTGAAACCATTAGGTTCTCAAAAGTCTTTAGAAATTCAGGAAACTTTCCTTTACGGAAATTCGGCTAATCAAATCCAGTTACATAACGGAGAATTTTTACATGAACAAGGCTTGACAGGTAGCGGAAAAATCATTGCTGTCATTGATACAGGGTTTGAAGGGGTGAATACAAAAGCTCCTTTTCAGAGGCTTTTTGATCATAATTTGATTCTCGGAGGATATAATTTTGTGCTTAGGAACAATAATGTATATGTAGGCGGAAACCACGGAACACGAGTGCTATCCATCATTGGGGGTTATCAAGAAAATGAACTTATCGGAACAGCTCCAGATGCTGAATTTTATCTTTTCGTAACTGAAAATCCTAATTCAGAATCACCTTTAGAAGAAGCTTTATGGGTGGAGGCAGCCGAGATGGCAGATAGTTTGGGAGTGGATATAATAAACACTTCGTTAGGTTATGATACGTTTGACAATCCTGCTCATAATCATTCGTATGAAGATTTAGACGGAATCACAACTTTTATTTCGAGAGGTTTAAACAAAGCCCATTCAAAAGGTATTTTGTGTGTTACTTCTGCTGGAAATTCCGGAAATTCTAGTTGGTTGTATGTTTCGACTCCTGCTGACGCAGAAGGTTCGCTTTCAGTTGGGGCCGTAACTTCTGAAGGTCAATATGCTTGGTTTAGTTCGATTGGGCCTACAGCTGACCAAAGAATCAAACCCGATGTGACCGCTCAGGGAGCAGCAACTGTATTTTCAGATCAAAACGGAAATATAACAGCAGGAAACGGAACGTCTTTTTCTGCTCCGATAATTTCAGGTTTAGCAGCTTGTCTTTGGAGTGCTTATCCAACTTTAACCAATGTGCAACTCAAGCATCTAATCAAGCAATCTGCTCATTTGCATCAAAATCCGAATAATTATTTAGGTTACGGAATTCCTGATTTTTATCAAGCCTATCAAACAGGACCTTTAGAAATCAAAAATCCAGATAAACAACAGTTTGTTCTTTACCCTAATCCGGCTTTGGATTTTATTTCGTTTAACGGAGATTTTTCAGAGAATCTGAATCTGAAAATTTTTGATGTGTCAGGTAAGATGATAATTAACCTTACTATTACTTCAGACGAAAAAATCAATATTCAATCTTTAGCAAGCGGAATCTACCTTTATCAAATTACAACTCAAAATAGTACTCAGACCGGAAAAGTAATTAAAAAATAAGTTTTTATTAGTCTTATAGGCTATTTATAAAGCCAATAAACGAAACCAAACTTATCACAAAGAGTACAATCAAAAAGCTTTCTCTCATCCAGATTCTGGGTAATCGTTTCATAAAATCTGACCCAAACATAGCTAGTGGAGCAAAACAATATAGCAGAATAGTAGGATTCTTTTCCGGAGAAATCACATAAATTATTGCTGAGACAACTATAAAAGTAATAATTATTTTAAAAACTCTTTGAAGCTTCACCAATAAGGTTTTATAAGCTAAAAGTTGTGAAAAGACCAGAAATAGTGCCACAGCCGTAAAGATACCTACCATTAATGGTATATTTTGGTTAAAAGTTAAATCAATATAAGCTTTTTGTTGGATGTATTCCAAAATAGTCATATCAAATGCAAAAGCATAGAAAAAAAGAAGTAAAAAGGCTGTAAATACACTAACAAGCGGAATCAACCAATTGCGGAAGTTGCCTGAAACGTGCAAAAAAATACTGATATAAAGCGGTATGATAAACAGAATAGCCCAAAACTCAAAGACGGAAGCTACACAAATCCAAAGGGCAGCATCAAAAATTTTCTGTTTAGGCACAAGCAACGAATGTATCGAAACAAGTCTTCGGAAGGCTAGAATCACAAAAAAATTTGAAGCGACAATTTCTATTTTTGAGAATATATCCGGAATAAGCCACAGAAACATCAAGAAAAATAACATAGCAAAAGAATCCCCTTTGTTGATTTCGTTTCTTTTCGCAATAAAATCAGTAAGCAATAAAGAGAGTAATAATAGCGGAAAACTTAGGAGAAATGAAGTGTTTGTGCCCGAAATATAAGTTTGTGCTACAAGCCCTACAAAGCTCAAAGCAAGGAGTAAACTTATAATAATAAAATTTATAGGGCGGGATTTTCTAAAAATCTTTGCTAGCATTATTTATATTTCTATATTTGCAAAGGTAAAAATAAACACTATTCGTAATGAAATCATTTTTTGAAGGAATTCAGTATTTTTTTGAGCAAATTTTATTTGTTCCGATGAACTTTTTCCGTAGTTTGGAATTAGAAAACTGGTGGACAGCCAATATCATAAACTGGATTTTTATAATCATTTGTATTTGTGCTATTTTGTATTGGTTGAAACAATTGAGAATCTTCCAAGCAAATAACGAAGATGTTCAAGATACGACAGCTCACTCGTTTTTAAAATAATTTTTAAAACATAAGATATAGAACCTCAAAAGCAATTTTTTTGAATTGCTTTTGAGGTTTTTTCTATGTAGATTTTTGCTCCTGATTAGCTTTTTAAGAAGGAAAAAAGTAAATTTGTCATACCAATTTTAATTTAAAAAGATGATGAAAAAACTAACATTATTCGCTCTTTTGCTAACCGGAATGATGGCAACAGCTCAAGAGGAAACTCAAGATTCAACCAAACATTGGACCCGTGGAGGAAACATTTCGTTTTTGCTAAATCAATCGACCTTTGATAACTGGATGGCCGGAGGTGAAAACAACTTCTCAGGAAATTTAGGGTTAAACTACGATTTTAATTACAAAAAAGAAGACTGGACTTGGGATAACAAAATCATTGCTGAATACGGAATCGTGAAAACAAAAAATGCTGATTTCGAGAAAAAAACCAACGACAGGTTAGAGTTCAATTCGGTTTTGGGTAAAAAAGCTTCAGAATTTTGGTATTATTCATTCTTTTTGAACTTCAAAACACAAATCACTAAAGGTTACGAGTACGGAACCGATGCTAACGGGAAAGAAATCAGAACAGAATTTACAGATATTCTTTCTCCGGGTTATTTGACTTTTGGTCCGGGTATGTTGTGGAAAAAATCAGATAATCTAAAAGTGAATTTAGCTCCGGCTACTTCTAAAATGACTTTTGTAAACGGAGATTACACTTCGGTTCCCGGATATGTTGACGGTTCTTATTTTGGTGTAGATGCAGATAAAACAATGAGATATGAGCTGGGTTTCTATGCTTCGGGTTATTTTAAATTCAAAGCGATGGAAAACGTTTCTATAGAAAATATTCTGAGTTTATACTCTAATTATTTAGAGGATCCTCAAAACGTAGATGTTGATTATCAGCTAAATATAGTGATGACAATCAACAAATATCTTTCTGCAAATTTGAGTTTCCAAACCATTTATGATGATAATGCCTTTAGAGGCTTCCAAACTCGTCAAGTATTTGGGGTAGGAGTGAACTACGGATTCTAAAATTTTTTATACAATATGTTTAAAGAGGCTTTCAATATTAGAGAGCCTCTTATTTTTTACCTAAGACTGACCGAAATCATATTTTTTCATTTTTCAACGCCATACTTTTGTCCTTAAATTGATAAGGTTATGCACTATTGGAAAAAACTCACAACACAAGAACGAAAAGAACGTATAGCTCAAGCCATACAGGAAGTTGTCAACTTTGCAGATGATATTTCATTAGGATATCCGGCCTCGAAATTAGACGGAAAAGTTTTTTATGACGATGCTCCTTTTCTCAAAGATGCTCCCACACTTCAGGCTTTTGTAGCCAACCCCAATAATATTGGTTGTCATACTTTAGGTACGTCCGAAAAGGCTTTTCAAGGTACGCAAACCATCGAAAGAGAAGTGCTAGATGTGATTGCTGTTGATATTTTCAAAGCACAACCCAATTCTTTTGATGGCTATATTTCCCCCGGAGGAACAGAGGCTAACATTCAAGCTTTGTGGATGTATAGAAATTATTTTGTCAACGAACACAAAGCTAATATTGACGAAATTGCCATTTTAGCTTCAGCAGATACCCATTATTCGATTCCGAAAGGTTCTAATTTATTGATGGTCGATTGGCTGAACATTCCGGTTGATTTTGATAGTAGAAAAATTGACCGTGAAGCCTTGACTCAAATTATTGAAAAAGCACAACAAAACGGAAAGAAATATTTTATCGTAGTGGTAAATATGGGAACAACGATGTTTGGTTCTGTGGATGCTATTTCAGACTATACCGATATATTGGAGGCTAAAAATTTGATGTATAAACTCCATATTGATGGAGCTTACGGAGGTTTTGTTTATCCGTTTAACAACAAAGAAAGCAATCTGAATTTTGTGAATCCAAAAGTGAGTTCGATTACGATTGATGCTCACAAAATGCTTCAAGCTCCTTACGGAACCGGAATCTTTGTCTGTCGAAAAGGGCTTATCGAAAATGTATTGACTAAAGAAGCCGAATATGTCGAAGGAATGGATTTAACCCTTTGCGGAAGTCGCTCGGGGGCGAATGCTGTAGCGGTTTGGATGATTCTCTTTACGTATGGACCGTATGGTTGGTATGAAAATGTAAGTGTGCTTCAGATGCGAACAGCTTGGTTTTGTAAAGAACTCGACAAACTCGGAATAGAATATTTCAGAGAGCCGTTTATGAATATTGTGACTATAAAATCAAAGTACATTCCTGAAGAAATAGCAGAAAAGTTTCAGTTAGTTCCTCAAAAGCACGACCATACTAACCAGTGGTATAAAGTCGTTCTGATGGGTCACGTGGAGGTTGATGATTTGATGACGTTTATTGAAACGTTGAAAAATGTAAAAAGGTAAGAATACAACTTTGGAAAAGCTTCAAGCTTTTCCAAAGTTTTTATTTTTCTGTAAGCTTTAAAAACTGTTCTTCTAAACTATGTTTTCGTTTTACCAAATGAGTAAGCGTAACATAATTATCAAAAACCAATTTGTTCAGATCTTTGGCTTCGAGAGGTGCCTTGAGGTAAATAAGTAGCTTTTCGTTAGTTTCTTCAATATTTTTTACAGACGGATGTGCTATCAGGATGGTTTTGAGTTTTTCGTTGTCATCAGAATCCAACTCAAAAAAGCCTTCGTTTGAGGTCATTCCGTTTACGGTTCCACAATAGAGCATCGAACCTCTTTTGAGAACCACCACGTGAGTACACACTTTTTCGACTTCATCCAAAAGGTGAGAAGCCAATAAAATAGTGGTTCCAGTATTAGCAATTTGTCGTATGATGTCTCTAATTTGTCTGATTCCTTGTGGGTCGAGTCCGTTTGTGGGTTCATCAAGAATTAAGATTTCAGGGTCATTCAACAAAGCTGATGCAATAGCAAGTCGTTGTTTCATTCCTAAAGAAAACGTTCGGAATTTGCTGTCTTTTCGTTCTAACAAACCAACTAATTCCAGCTTTTCGTCAATTTTTGAATACGGAACTTGCTTAATCTTACAAACCAACTTCAGGTTATCATAAGCCGTCATATAAGGGTAAAAGTTAGGTCTTTCGATAATAGCACCTACTTTTTTCAAAGCATTTTGGGTCTCTACAGAACCACCAAACCAAGAATAGCTTCCGGCTGTTTTGTTTACCACTCCTAAGATGATTCCCAAAGTGGTTGATTTTCCACTTCCGTTCGGGCCTAGAATTCCGTAAACATTGCCTTTTTCTATCTCAAAAGAAACTTGATTAACAGCACGAAGCTTTCTGAAATCTTTGACCAAATGGTCTATGGTAAGTATTGTCTTCAACAGTTTTAAGGTTTGGTAAAAAACAAATTTACTTCTTTTTTTCAAGAAAATAGTTTGATTTTGAAAGTTTCGCCATTACAACGAAAAGGTTATCTTTGCAGGCAATTACATAAATACGCAACACAATGAAACATATTCCATTAAAACACGTTCATGAAGGCCTTGGAGCAAAAATGGTTGATTTCGCAGGATTCTATATGCCTGTACAGTATGAAGGAGTAAATATCGAACACGAAACCGTAAGAAACGGAGTAGGAGTTTTTGATGTTTCTCACATGGGAGAATTCCTCTTGACAGGTGAAAATGCTTTGGCTCTTATCCAAAAAGTTTGTTCAAACGACGCTTCAGTAATTGAAGTGGGTAAAGCACAATATTCTTGTCTTCCGAACGAAAACGGTGGAATTGTTGATGATTTGATTGTTTATCGTATGAAGGAAAACCAATATCTTTTGGTGGTGAATGCTTCGAATATCGATAAAGATTGGGATTGGATTTCGAAACACAACGATATGGGTGTAGAGATGAGAAATCTATCTGACGAGTATTCACTTCTTGCTATTCAAGGGCCAAAAGCTGTTGAAGCAATGCAAAGCCTTACTTCTGTAAATCTTTCTGAGATTCCTTATTATAGCTTTAAAGTAGGCGATTTTGCAGGAATCGAAAACGTAATTATCTCTGCAACCGGTTATACAGGTTCAGGAGGTTTTGAAATTTATTGTAAAAACGAAGAAGTAGAGCAAATCTGGAACAGAGTATTTGAAGCCGGAGCACCTTTCGGAATCAAACCAATTGGTTTAGCAGCTCGTGATACGTTGCGTTTAGAGATGGGATTCTGTCTTTACGGAAACGATATTAATGATACAACTTCTCCGCTTGAAGCAGGTCTAGGATGGATTACTAAATTCACGAAAGACTTCACCAATTCAGAGAACCTGAAAAAGCAAAAAGAAGAAGGTGTAAAACGTAAATTAGTAGGTTTTGAATTGTTGGAAAGAGGCGTTCCAAGACACGATTACGAAATTGTTGACAAAGACGGAAATGTGATTGGAATCGTAACCTCAGGAACGATGGCTCCTTCTCTTGGAAAAGGAATCGGAATGGGTTATGTAACCACAGAACACAGTAAAGTAGATTCTGAAATCTATATCAGAATCCGTAAAAACGATATTCCTGCTAAAGTGGTGAAAATGCCGTTTTATAAAAAGTAATTCTTATTGAATGATATAAAAAAAGGAAGTCGAAAGACTTCCTTTTTTGTTTTATAAAAGTAGTGGTTTAATCTAAGTTGAATACAGCAGCAAAATTAAATGCACCATGTGCGTTTTTGAAACTTACTTCATCTGATTTTGAGATTTCAGTAAGTCCTATAGTTTCGTTATAACTAATTCCTATTCCAAATTTTTCTGAAATTTCTATTGTATATCCAATACCAATATTTAAACCAAATTGTGCAGGATTAACTTCGTCTTTTACATCAAATGACATCCCATTTACTGATGATTCGGCTGTGCTTAAAAAACTAAAACTCGGACCGAAGTTAAGATTCCAGTTTTTATTACTTCCAAAATGCCAATTAGCATTTAAAGGAAGTGTTATGTATCTTAAATTATCTTCTGCTTGGTTTCCACCAAACTTGATTTCGGTTCCATATATTTGATATATAAGTCCGGATCTTAGACTCCATTTATCATTAAAATAAAAATCTACTGTTGCTCCAAATGTAGCTCGTGTTATAGATTTATTATTTGAATTGGTATCGCCACTATGATAATTGGCTATTCCTATTCCTATAAAAGGAGCTAAATCGACTGATTCAGCTTGTCTTTGTTGAGAATATCCTAAAGCCGAAATTACTAATGCAACAGTAATAATAAGTTTTTTCATATAAAATGGTTTTTAAATTTTTGGCAAATATAAAGAGTTAAAAAGACTTAAAAAAATAAACTTCGAATGCCTAACTTTCACTTCATTTATTTAATTTTGCCATCTCTAAACAAAAAGAATAGAAATGGGAAGAGCGTTTGAATTTAGAAAAGCAAGAAAAATGAAACGTTGGTCAGCAATGGCAAAAACGTTTACCCGAATTGGGAAAGATATCGTAATGGCTGTAAAAGAGGGTGGGCCAAATCCTGAAACCAATGCCAGACTAAGAGCTGTAATGCAAAATGCAAAAGCAGCCAATATGCCTAAAGAAAATGTCGAAAGAGCTATAAAAAGAGCCAGTGATAAAGAAACGGCAAACTATAAAGAAGTACTTTTTGAAGGTTATGCTCCTCACGGTATCGCTATTTTGATTGAAACCGCTACAGACAACAATAACAGAACAGTTGCTAATATCAGAAGTTATTTCAACAAATGTGACGGAACTTTAGGAACTCAAGGTTCGGTTGAGTTTATGTTTGATCATACTTGTAACTTCCGTATCCCGAATAACGGACAAGATGTAGAAGAATTAGAGCTTGAAATGATTGACTTTGGAGTAGAAGAAATCTTTGCAGACGAAGACGGAATTATGATGTATGCTCCGTTCGAAAGTTTTGGAGCTATCCAAAAAGAACTCGAAAACCGAGGGTTTGAGATTCTTTCTTCAGGATTTGACCGTATTCCTCAAGTGACTAAAAAACTGACTCCTGAGCAAATGGCAGATGTGGAAAAACTTCTAGAGAAAATCGAAGAAGATGATGACGTTCAAAACGTTTTCCACACGATGGAAGAAAGTGAAGAATAAATTTTATTTTACCGCAAAGTCGCAGAGTTCGCAAAGTTTTTTAGCTTTATGATTTAGCTGTGATTTTGCGGTAATTTTTTATAAATTATTTACTACCCTTTTTATTCCGTCAACAACTCGAATGCTATTGAAATTTATCAGTAATCCTAATTTTAGGTTTTTTAATTTTAAATAAGTAAGCAGTTGTGCTGTATGAATATCAGCCAAGCTATCAACAGATTTTACTTCAATAATCACCTTATTTTCTACCAAAATATCTATTCTATAGCCTGCATCTAATCGTATATTTTTATAGATGACAGGCAATGCTACTTGAGACTGAACAGATAATCCTAACTGCCTAAGCTCATAAGCCAGACAAACTTCATAGCTACTTTCTAATAGCCCTGCTCCAAGTTCTTTATGAACCTCAATAGCAGCTCCGATTATTTTTGATGAAATTTCATTTTCAGTCATAATCGTTATTTTTTATTTACTGCAAAGTCGCAAAGCTTACAAAGTTTTTCTTTTATATTTTTCTTTGCGGTCTTTGCGACTTTGCGGTGAATCTTTTTACAACGTTTCTTTCAACCACTTGAAGTATTCTCTTTGCCAAACAAGTGCATTTTGTGGTTTCAGCACCCAGTGGTTTTCATCAGGAAAATAGAGGAAACGACTTTTTAAACCTTTTAATTGAGCTGCTTGATAAGCTTCTTGTCCTTGCCCGATTGGCACACGATAATCTTTACCACCATGAATTACCATAATCGGAGTATTCCAATTGTTTACCAACAAAATTGGGTTGTGTTGATAATAGGTTTTATAAGCAGCCGGATTGGTTTCTGTTTCCCAATAAGCTCCTCCGGCATCCCAATTGGGGAAGAAAACTTCTTCGGTTGTTCCGTACATACTATGCAGGTTGAAAACGCCACAATGTGAAATAAAAGTTTTAAATCGGTTTTGGTGAATACCAGCTAAATAATAAACCGAATACCCTCCGTAACTTGCTCCAACAGCACCCAAACGGGTTTCATCAACATATTTTTCTTTAGATAATTCATCAATAGCGGTTAAATAATCTTGCATGGCTTGACCACCCCAATCTTTACTGATGGCTTCATTCCATTCTACTCCGAATCCAGGTAAGCCTCTACGATTAGGAGCAACAATCACATAACCTTGAGCAGCCATTACTTGAAAGTTCCAACGGAAAGAATAGAATTGCGAAACTTGAGATTGAGGTCCTCCGTTACAATATAAAAGGGTTGGATATTTTTTATTTTCGTCAAAATTTGGAGGCAGAATCACCCAAACCAGCATTTTTTTACCGTCTGAAGTGGTTACATACCTTCTTTCTGTTTTGCTTAAAGCTAAATTATCATAAACATGATTGTTTACGGTAGTGATTTGCATCCATGCTTTTTTCTTTAGGTCGAATGAAAAAATCTCTGTAGCATGATTCATATCTTGACGAGAAAGAATCACATTATCTCCAGAGAAACCCACAATTCCGGTTAAGTCAAAATCACCTTTTGTCACTTGAATAACTGTCGGTAATTTTTTAGTAAGACCGATGTAATCTACTTCAAAGAGTTGCTCGGTTCCGTCAATTGGGGCTAAAAAATAAATTTTCTTTCCGTCAGGACTCCATTTAAAGCTATGAACGGTTCCGTCCCAATGAGCCGTAAGATT
>JBEBUB010000039.1:0-12634 GCA_040393445.1 Flavobacterium beibuense | reverse complement strand
GACGGTACAACCGAATGATGTATTGCGGATCACGGTGAATAGTTTGAATCCGGAGACGAATCGTTTGTTTAATACGGGGACGATTCAATCCGTTGAAACAACCGCTAATAATAGCAATATTGTTGGTGAGGGCAATGTAGGTGGAGAAGGGTACTTGGTTAATGCTGATGGTTACATCAGTTTTCCTGTGTTAGGACAGATACAGGTGGAAGGGCTTACACGTGATCAAGTTAGACAAAAAATGATCACATTAGTAAGTGAGTACGTTAAAGATCCAATTATTAATGTGCGGTTTACCAATTTCCGTATAACAGTAGTAGGAGAAGTCCGAAACCCATCTACTTTTGTTATACCCACGGAACGATTAAATATTGTTGAGGCTCTGGGTTTAGCGGGTGATATGACGGAATTTGGTCGGCGAGAGAATGTGCTACTCATTCGAGAAGTTGGAGGTGAACGTACTTTGGTACGCCTGAATCTTAATGACAAAGAAACATTGAATTCCCCCTATTTTTATTTGCGTCAAAACGACGTAGTTTATGTAGAGCCTAGTCGATATCGTGACCCAAGCGGCGACCGGTCATTACGTATTCTCACCGCTGTTTTTTCCGGATTGACCGCGTTGGGCTTATTTTTGCAACGGATATTATAACCGTAATTTTCTAAGATTAAGATTGCATTGATGAATACCAAAATCCCTCAGGAGCACGAAGAAGAACAAATTGATATTAGGGTATTACTGCTTAATTATCTCCGTCACTGGCATTGGTTTTTAATATCAGTGCTATTCTGCTTATTTATAACGTTTTTATATCTGCGATACGCTACGCCACAATATCAAATTAGTAGTACGTTATTGATTAAAGACGATAAGAAAGGAGGTAATATTCCTGATATGGCTGCATTTGCAGATTTAGGATTCGGCCAGTCGGGACAGAATATAGCCAATGAGACCGAAGTGTTGAAAAGTAATGGACTACTGCAGCGAGTGTTGGCTGATTTGTCATTACAGGTCTCCTATTTTTCTGAAGGAACTGTGAAAGCGACAGAGTTATATGGTCGGGATCGCCCATTTGTATTAACGACCAGCTTTCTTGATACTATGGCCTATGAAATGAACATCGAAGTTCGTATTACTGGCAGTAATCGCTTTGAATTAATAGAGGCAGGTGGGTCTGTTGGAGAGTTTACATTTGGTTCAGCGATTAGTCGACCGTATGCTCGTTTTACAATAACGGCAACCCATCAAGTAAAAGAAGGTACTAGTGTTCATGTGGTGATTAATGATATGCGAAAGCTGGCCGATTATTATAAGCAAAAGATTTTAATTGAACCCGTAAATAAGGATGCTAGCGTTTTGAATATTAGTTTAGTAGAGCCTGTGCGCCAAAAGGGGGTGGATATTATTAACAAATTGATAGAATTGTACAATCGTGAGACGCTGGAAGACAAAAATCAAATTGCAGCCAATACTGTAGAATTTATTGATGATCGGTTGGCGCTTTTGGTTGGCGAGCTCTCCGATGTGGAGGCTGATGTTGAACGTTATAAGCGAGAACATGAGATTACGGGGGCAACAACTGAGATTGAACAATATCTAGAGCAAGCAGGAGAGTATAATCGTCGCGTTGCCGAGTATGAAACTCAGTTACAAGTTTTGACTTCCATCGAGGAATACTTGAAAAGTGATAGCAATCAACTTGTGCCCAGTGCGCTTGGTATTCAAGATATCACGTTACAAAATCTAATTACACGATTCAATGAATTACAGCTTGAACGTCAGCGCCTTATGCGGACTACTCAGGCAAATAATCCATTGGTGCAAACAATCGATGAGCAACTAACCAATTTGCGAAGCAATATTTTAGAAAACCTGCGCAACATCCAATCGGGATTGGAAATAACCCGAGACAACTTATCAGCAAATACGGATCAATTTCGAAATCGAATCCAGCGGGTGCCTACTGTGGAGCGCGATTTATTGGAAATTCAACGCGAGCAGGGGATTAAAGAGGGCTTATACGGATACTTATTACAGAAACGTGAAGAATCAGCCATTTCCATGGCTGCTAACGCAACAAACTCTAGGATTATCGATCCGGCTATGGCGAGCGATCAACCTATTAAGCCACGTAGAATGTTGGCATTATTGCTAGCCCTTATAATCGGTATCAGTCTTCCAATTGGTGCTTTATATGCTAAGGACTTATTTAATGATAAAGTGCAAGTATTAAGAGATGTAACTAAGATAGTGGACGTACCGATTTTAGGAGAGTTGAGTCACAATGAGGGGAAAAAAGTATTGGTGGTAAATAAATCCGTCAGGACAGAGATTGCAGAATTGTTTCGCTTAATCCGAACCAATTTGCAGTTCGCTGCAAATGGAGGTTCGAATCAAGTCATCATGGTTACGTCCAGCATGAGCGGTGAGGGGAAGACCTTTTTCGCTATCAATCTTGCCGCGAGCTTGGCTATTACCGGCAAAAAAGTGGTGGTATTGGAATTCGACATTCGCCGCCCACGAGTATTAAAAGACATCAATCTTGATGTTAAGAATCCAGGCATTACGAACTTTCTAATTGATGAACGACTAAGCATTGACGAATTGATCTTTGATACTGGTTTAGTTGAAGGATTGTCGGTCATTGGCGCGGGCCCCATTCCACCTAACCCCGCAGAGTTGTTAATGAGCCCACGCATCGCATTACTATTTACTGAATTGCGGAAACAATATGATCATATTTTGGTGGACACATCGCCTATTGGTCAAGTAGCGGATGCATTTACTTTGGCGAAGTATACAGATATGACTGCATATATGGTACGGTATAATTACACGTTCAAACAAAATGCCTACGTCATTAAGGACGTGTATGAAAACAAGAAGATTCATAACGTGATGGTCGTAATGAACGATGCTAAAGCAGGAAATGGGTCTGGCTATGGTTACGGTTATGGTTATGGTTATGGTTACGGTGTGGACGAAAATCAATCGTTGTGGCGACGTATCCGGCAACGCATCGACCCGTCCAGTCGCCGTCGGTGGAAATACAAAAAGATCAGATAGTTATTATCGTCGTCATTGCATAACGGTCGGTTTGCAATCTACGATAATTACGAGTACCTTTGTTGCTCATTCGTAATGCATGCTTGATTCATTAATAACTTCTAAAACACGTCTCCGATTATTGGTTAAGTTTTTTATTAATGCTGCCAATCAAGGACATATGCGTGGATTAGCTGAAGAATTTAACGAATCTACCAATGCCATTAGAAAAGAGCTGAACAATCTTTCTGAGGCTGGCTACTTAGAAAAACGAACGATTCAAAACCGGATTGCTTATAGGGCGAACACGAAACATCCATTGTTTGCTCCTCTGCAAAACATCGTGCACAAATACTTGGGATTAGATACCATTGTCGATCGCATTCTTGACCGCATGGGTGATGTACAACAAGTGGTGCTTACAGGAGATTATGCGGAAGGCCGAGATAATGGCACTATCGAAGTTACTATAGTAGGGCAAACTCTTGATGAAGCTTATTTAGAGCAGTTAGCAATTAAGATTGAGGAAACCATCGGCAGGCGCGTCCAATTTTCCTTCTTTGATACGCCATTGAAAAATGGCCTGATTTTATATCAGGACATTGGAGAGAAATAGGTCATAATAATTTAATCTTCTTTTTTTATAAAGTGGCTTCATTTTTGTTTAACCCCACCCCGGATAGGTACAAAATGAGAAAGCGAGCCATACTTATACTGACAAAGTCGTGTTGAACGGCTTTTATGCTTCAATCGGCCGCTTTTTATCTACCACGTTACATCTACCGACGTAAGACATTTTTGTTTTGGCCGTTATAGAGACTGTATAGTTTTTTATAACAATGCGTTTATCAGAAAGCACATATCCGGTTTTGCCAGAGGGTGTTGACAATTGATTCAGCATTTATGAACTACTTTGATTTCAGAAGCCTTAAGACACTTCCACGTTGGATTATCCTGCTTATTGACACCGGCCTGATGGCTTGGGCGTTTACTATCGCCTATTTTTTTGTGCATGATTTTGCCGTTGGTCGAATTGTCCAACTCGAATTTGTCCATTTATTATGCGCTTACACACTAATTTCTCTCACGACACTGTTCCTTTTGCGTACCTATCGAGGATTAGTTCGTTATACCAATACAGCCGATATTGCACGCATTCTCACAACCACCTTGTTAGCTACTTTGTCTTTTGGAGTTTTGGTGTGGACTGAGTGGATATCGATTACTGTATTTTCCTTCCAGTCCGTATGGAAGTTGATGGTGTTAAACTGGTGCATCAGCACCCTTTCCTTGATTTTATTGCGTTTGGCTACGAAGCAGCTTTATTATTTTGTTGCCTCACATCACGGTGATCAAAAGACGAAAGTTGCGATTTACGGAACCGACCATCGCGCGATTATGGTCCGACAGGCGTTGCGCAGTTTACAACAGCCACGGATTCAGGTTATGGCATTTGTTGATCAGGCGCGTGCACGACTGCGGAGTACGATCGAACAATGTAAGGTTTATCACGTTAAGGATTTGGCTAAACTGAAGGAGAAACATAAAGTGTCACAGCTTTTTTTGGTGCGGGAACAGCTGGATAGTCGGGATAAGCAGGTACTCATCGAACGTTGCCTTCGTTTGGGCATCAAAGTCATGACAGTACCACCTGTTCAACAGTGGATATCCGGTCAAATCAATCCGCGGCAAGTACAAAGCCTACGTATTGAGGATTTATTGGAGCGGAAGCCAATTGTGATTAACAATCAATGGGTCAACAAAGATCTACGCGGCAAGCGGATTTTGGTTACCGGGGCGGCTGGCTCCATCGGCTCGGAGATTGTACGGCAGGTGATGACCTTTCACCCTGAACATGTCATTCTTTGTGATCAAGCTGAGAGTGCGTTGCATGAAGTGCAATTGGAATTGCAAGCGCAATATATGACAGAGTCCTTTATACCTTATATGGCGGATATATGTAATATGAAGCGGATGGAAGCATTATTTTCGAATTATCGACCACAGGTCATATTTCACGCAGCTGCCTATAAGCACGTGCCGATGATGGAGAATCATCCGGCGGAAGCGGTGCTCACTAATGTTGGTGGCACCAAACTATTGGCGGACTTAGCTATTTCGCACGGCGTGGAAAAGTTTGTGATGATTTCCACAGATAAGGCCGTTAATCCGACCAATGTGATGGGCGCATCCAAACGGATCGCGGAAATTTATACGCAGACACTGAATACCCAATCGCGGGGTATCACCCGTTTTATTACAACCCGTTTTGGCAATGTACTGGGTTCTAATGGGTCCGTTATTCCACGCTTTCGCAAGCAGATTGAAGAAGGCGGCCCCGTAACCGTTACCCACCCCGACATCACTCGCTATTTTATGACAATACCGGAAGCAGTACAATTAGTGTTGGAAGCCGGAACAATGGGGAAAGGTGGCGAGATATTTGTGTTTGACATGGGCAAACCAGTAAAAATCGCCGATCTTGCAACCAAGATGATCTTATTAGCTGGTCTAAAACCCGGTGTTGACGTTGATGTGGTGTATACCGGGCTTCGGCAAGGGGAAAAATTATATGAAGAACTGCTTAACGATGCGGAAAATGTATTGCCAACACATAACGATAAAATCAACATTGCACAAGTCCGTACATATGGAATCGAGCGCGTAACACAACAAGTTAGCGAATTACTGGAAGCTGCTAGGGAACAGCAAACAGCGGAAATTGTCTGCCAGATGAAGGCTGTAGTACCAGAATTTCGTAGCAATAATTCGCCGTACGAGAAGTTTGATAAAATACTGAAAAAGCGTCCGTTGGTTGCGCACTAAAACTCGACAAGAAGGAATTTTATATGTTCATATCAAAGCCAAAACAACCTTTCCCCGTTAATCGGGCAACAACGGTAGATATCCGCGCACAGTTATTGCCGGGTATTGCTGGTGGGCCGCCGCATCTCGAATCGGCAACAGCAATGGTGCGGGGACTGACCCGTTTGGGTTATCGGCACTTGATCACAACGCCGCAACTCCATGGGCCTGATTATCGGGCAGCAGATCAAGCCATTCAGCGGGCTGCACAAGACCTACAAGCACATGTGGATCGACATGGTATTTCGGTATCCATTACCCCAGCAGCGGAATATCGTATAGGTGAGGGATTTGAGGAGTTTGTGCAGCAATATCCTATCCGTGTGCTTCCGGGAAACTATGTATTATTGGACATTGCCAATCATGAATCGGTAAGAGATTTAAAAGGGCCGCTATTTGAACTCCGGGCAAGAGTATATGAGCCCGTAATCGTTCAACCCGAAAACCTTCCCGATTTAATACGTAGCATGGCTGCCATAGAATACTTACGTGACCTGGGCTGTTTCTTTCAAGTTAACCTGTTATCATTAGTCGGACATTACGGGCGCCGTGCGAGTTCATTTGCCACTAAACTACTAAAAGCGGGTTATATCGACTTCTTAGGGTCAAATGTCCGCAATCCGGAGGATCTTTTCCTGTTGCAGACCTTTGCTGTCACGCCTACTATCGGCACATTGCTTGAGCAAACTAAGTTCAAAAACAGTGAATTGGTGTTCTCAGAATTGTGAAAATAGCCACTTGACAAATTCGATAAAATTTGCATGTTTTAAAAAAACGAGTACCTTTGTTGCTCGTTGTCTGTTGAATAAAGCAATATAACCATAATTTTAGTTGAAATAAAATCACGATAAAATAATGACATTATGAGTAAAGATAATCTCCCTGAAACTATCGTAAACGCCAAAATTGCTATTATTGGTTTGGGTTACGTTGGCTTACCACTTGCCATTGAGTTTGGTAAGAAATATGATGTGTTAGGGTTTGATATCAATGTTGCACGCGTAGAGGAGCTGAGCCAAGGGAAAGATCGTACGCAAGAAGCTGATTTAGATGGATTAAATCAAGTCATCGAATTAAAAAGGAATGGTTCGAAGCGTGGGAAAAAAACAGGCTTATGCTTTTCGTCTAGCAAAGAAGACCTAAAAACCTATAATACTTATATTGTTACTGTCCCAACTCCGATTGATCAATTCAAAGCACCTGATTTAACTCCTTTATTAAAGGCTTCAGAAATGTTGGGCTCTGTGTTAAAAACTGGTGACTTAGTGATTTATGAATCGACAGTATATCCCGGCTGTACAGAAGAAGACTGTGTCCCTGTATTAGAAAGGGTTTCAGGTTTGAAGTTTAATAAAGATTTCTATGCTGGATACTCTCCTGAACGTATCAACCCTGGCGATAAAATTAATACATTGACTAAAATAAAAAAAGTAACTTCGGGATCGACGCCAGAGATAGCGGATCGAGTAGATGATTTATATCGTTCCATTATCGAAGCCGGAACCCATAAAGCTCCTAATTTAAAAGTCGCAGAGGCGTCAAAAGCCATTGAGAACGCACAGCGTGACGTCAATATTTCTTTCGTGAACGAGTTGTCGCTTATCTTCGATCGAATTGGTATTGATACCAACGATGTGATTGAGGCGGCTGGGACTAAATGGAATTTTTTGAAATATCAACCAGGTTTAGTAGGAGGGCATTGTATTGGCGTCGACCCTTATTATCTGGCACATAAAGCCCAGGCATTAGGATATCATCCACAGGTCATCCTTTCTGGTCGCCGAGTCAACGACCATATGGGAGCTTTTGTGGCGGACAAAGTGGTTAAGCTAATGATTGAGAAAGATCATAAGATTAAAGGTTCCAAAGCATTAATTATGGGGATTACCTTTAAGGAGAATTGTCCGGATGTGCGAAATACTCGCGTTGTTGATATTTATCATGAACTACTCCAATTCGGGTTGTCGGTCGATATTTATGATCCATGGGCTGACGCTAAAGAAGTGAAGCATGAATATGGCTTAGAAATTTTAAATCAAGTTGATGACAAAATTGTTTATGATGCCATTATTGTAGCTGTCGCTCACAATGAGTTTCTAAATTTTGACTACCAAAAAGTCAAACGGAATAACGGTGTTATATTTGACACAAAAGCTTGTTTGGATCGCTCATTAGTAGATGGTCGCTTATGATCTTAATTGATTAACAATCATGACCAAACATTATGATGCCATTGTAATAGGCGCCGGATTGGTTGGGCTTTCTACTGCTTACCATATAAAATTGAGGCGGCCTAAATATCGTGTGCTAATTCTCGAGAAGGATAATGATGTGGCGCAACATCAATCAGGGCATAATAGTGGTGTTGTACATAGCGGTATTTACTATAAGCCCGGAAGCCTAAAAGCGCAGAATTGCATTTCGGGTTACAATGAATTAGTCAAATTCGCTGAAAGGAACGAAATAGATTTTGACATTTGCGGCAAAATCATCGTTGCCACATCGAAGAGTGAACTATCGGCGCTTGAAAATATTTATAATCGTGGTATAGCAAACGGACTTAAAGGTTTAAAACTACTGGAGGCAAATCAGATTAAAGATTTTGAACCATATGTTTCTGGGATTAAGGCAATCCATGTACCACAAACGGGCATCATCGATTACCCTGCGCTAGCGAATAGGCTGGTACAACTCTTCCAAGAACAGTTTGACGGAGAAATTTTATTTAACGAACGAGTGATCAAGATTATTCGACAAAAAGAGAAGATCATGATTAATACTTCGTCTCATACATTTAGCACCGACCGTCTTGTTAGTTGCGCTGGATTATATTCAGATCACGTCGCATCATTAACCGAAACAAGTAATGATCTTCGTATCATACCCTTTAGGGGCGAATATTATAAGATCAAGCCTGAAATGCAGCATTTAGTTAAGAATTTAATTTATCCTGTACCTGATCCGAAGTTTCCATTTTTAGGTGTGCATTTTACTCGCATGATTAAAGGTGGAATAGAGGCCGGACCAAATGCTGTTCTTGCCTTTAAGCGAGAAGGATATAAATTCACTGATTTTAGTTTTAGAGAAATGACGGAGACGCTTTCATGGCCAGGCTTTTGGAAGATTGTTGCCAAATATGGCAAAACGGGTATGGGCGAAATATATCGCTCACTTTCGAAAGCAGCATTTACAAAAGCATTGCAGAAGTTAATTCCGGAAATTAACCAAGAGCATTTGGAAGAAGGTGGAGCCGGAATACGGGCTCAGGCTTGCGCACGGAATGGCGTATTAATTGATGACTTCGATGTGTTGGAAAGTAATAATGTAATTCATGTGCGCAATGCACCGTCTCCTGCGGCGACATCTTGCTTAGCAATCGGAAATAGTATCAGCGAGCGAATTTTAACATAAATCATATATGTCATTTTCTGAAAAAATACAAATGGTTGATCTTAAAAGTCAATACTTAAGATTGAAAGATCAAATAGATAAGGCATTATTAAAAGCAGTATCTAATACGGCGTATATCAATGGGCCTGAGGTTAAAGAATTTGCTGAGAAATTAAAGGAGTTTAATCAAGTTGAATATGCCATTACTTGCGCTAATGGCACAGACGCGCTACAAATCGCCATGATGGGTTTGGACTTTAAGCCTGGGGATGAGGTCATCGTTCCAGCGTTTACTTATATTGCCACAGTTGAAGTTATAGCGCTATTAGGTTTAACACCAAAATTTATCGATGTTCGGCCGGATACCTTTGAATTGGATTATGATCAATTGGAGACAACTATAACCGATAAGACCGTAGGTATCGTACCAGTTCATCTTTTTGGGCAATGTTCCAATATGGAAGCTATTAATACAATAGCACGTCAATATGGCCTAGCAGTAATTGAAGATACTGCACAAGCTATGGGAGCTGAGTATATCTATTCAAATGGGCACAGGCAATTTGCAGGTACTATTGGTGCGATAGGCACCACTTCCTTCTTCCCTTCTAAAAACTTAGGGTGTTTTGGCGATGGTGGAGCACTTCTTACTAATAACCAAGACTTGGCACAGCGTGTGCAAGTGATTGCCAACCACGGCCAACGACAAAAATATCATCACGAGTCCATAGGTGTGAATTCTCGTTTAGATACTTTGCAAGCGGCCGTTTTAAATATTAAGATAGACTATCTAAGGGAATATGCTGAAGCACGGCAAGCTGTTGCGCGAAGATACGATTCTCATTTACTTGATATCGCAGGTATCACGATTCCTGTGAGAGCCACTTATTCTACACACGTTTATAATCAGTATACCTGCACCGTGAAAGATGGTAAGCGCGATGCTTTAAAAATGTTTTTACAAGAAAAAGGCATACCCACAATGGTCTACTACCCTATTCCAGTTCACTTACAGGAAGCTTATCGTCAATATGGGAATCAGTCAGGGGATTTTCCGGTAGCCGAACAACTTTGTAAAGATGTTATTTCTTTGCCAATACATACAGAAATGAAAGAAGAAGTCCAAGAATATATTATCGATCAGATTAAAGCCTTTTTTTCTTATGGAAACGAGTAACGACTATTTTGTGCATCCTACAGCTATTATTGACGAAGGTGCCAGTATAGGAAAAGGGACAAAGATTTGGCATTTTTCGCATATTATGTCTAATTGCAGAATTGGCGAGCGATGTAATATTGGACAAAATGTTGTCATCTCGCCCGGTGTTGCTTTGGGTATAAACGTGAAAGTACAGAATAACGTGTCTATTTATGAAGGTGTCATCTGCGGCGATGACGTATTTCTCGGCCCTTCTATGGTGTTTACTAATGTAATTAATCCTCGCAGTGCAGTAAACCGAAGAGGCCAATATTCAAAAACGTATGTAGGTAAAGGCGCTTCTATAGGTGCAAATGCTACGATAGTATGTGGTCATGATATTGGCGCTTATGCTTTCATTGGTGCGGGAGCTGTCGTAACTAAAACTGTGGCTCCATATGCATTGGTTGTTGGTAATCCGGCTAAGCAGCTTGGTTGGGTTAGCGAATATGGCCATCGACTGCACTTTGATGAACAAGGTGAAGCTACTTGTTCTGAATCTGATCAAAGATATAAATTAATTGATAATCAAGTACAACGTATAAAATAAATGACTCCACTCAATAGAAAAGTTAAGTTTGCTGTTATAGGCTGTGGTCACATCGGGAAGCGGCATGCTGAAATGATTACCCGCAATGAAGAAAGTGAATTGGTTGCGTTAATCGATATTAAAGAAAAATCACAACTGGGAATTGACGCTTACCCTGTTCCTTTTTTTAGCTCGCTTGATGATTTTCTCAATTCAGGGATTGATGCCGATGCCGTCAGTATCGCATCGCCAAATGGCTTCCACGCTGAACAGGGCATGAAGTGTTTAGAGGCAAAAAAACACATTGTAATTGAGAAACCTATGGCGTTAACTAAACAGGACGCTGAAAAAGTTATATTCAAGGCATTGAATGTTCATCGTTATGTGTTTGCAGTAATGCAAAACCGTTACTCACCCCCTTCCGTATGGATTAAAGATTTAGTAGAAAGCGGCAAATTAGGTAAGATTTATATGGTGCAGCTTAATTGTTACTGGAATCGGGACGAACGTTATTATAAACCCGAAAGCTGGCATGGCAAGAAGAGCTTAGATGGGGGGACGTTATTTACGCAGTTTTCTCATTTTATTGATATTATGTACTGGTTATTTGGCGATATAACCAATATCCAAGGTAAATTCAACGACTTCAACCATAAAGACCTTACTGATTTCGAGGATAGCGGTTTTGTGAGTTTCGATTTTGTCAATGGTGGAATGGGTAGTTTGAATTACTCTACTTCTGTTTGGAACCAGAACCTGGAAAGCTCCATGACTATTATTGCTGAAAATGGCTCCGTGAAAATTGGTGGCCAATACATGGATAAAGTTGAGGTGTGTAATGTGAAGGATTATGAAATGGCAGAATTGGCTCCAACAAACACAGGTAAAGAATAAGGGGATTATAAGGGATCGGCAGCGAACCATCATTATGTCATTGAGAACGTTGTAGACGTTCTCAATGGAAGGGCGGCGATAACAACCAACGCCTTAGAAGGGTTAAAAGTGGTGGATATAATCGAACGAATATACCAATTGCACACTAAGTAGGGTTCAAAAATAGGCAAGCTGCATTGAAAGTAAAAGAGGAGTTTTGGAGTAATTTTTTTAAATTAGTTAAGGGAACGGCAATAGGGCAGTTAATACCTATTTTGATATCTCCCATAATCTCAAGACTCTATTCTCCCTCTGAAATTGGGTTGTTCGCGCTATACTCAAGTCTTGCTGCTATCGCAATTAACATCATTTGTTTAAAGTTTGATCAAGCTATAATGTTACCCGCTAGGCGCGGAGAGTTTAAGCGCCTGTTGAGTCTTGCGCTAAAGGTAACCAACTATTTGTCTATAGCAGTATTAGTTTTTTTAATAGCAGCGAAGTTCTTAGCTTATATTGGAACTGTAAAAGATTTTGCTAATTGGTGGTTCTTATTTGCATTTCATTTATATTATCTGGGGACGTATCAAACATCGATGTTTTTACTCAACAGAGAAAAACAATACTCATCAATCAGTAACTCAAAAATTTATAATGGAACGATATATGCTCTTTTTCAAATATTTCTTTTTAAACTAAATGAAGTCGGACTTGTCCTCAGCCTTTTTTTGAGCCG
>JBEBUB010000038.1:0-12725 GCA_040393445.1 Flavobacterium beibuense | reverse complement strand
TTAGGGTCATTATCCGGAACAATTTCGTTGTTCAATCCAAAAACTCCTCTTATGGACGGTGAAAAAATAAACCATTCGAAATATAAGTCAATTCCGAAACCAAGTTCGTAATTGGTTGTCCATTGGTCCATACGGAAACGACCCATTGCATTATCGTCTGTAGCGTTATAGCTACTTGATAAATTCAAAGCAGCCGAAAAACCACCTACCAAATAAGGACGGAAATTCCCAATTCGTTCAGAAGAAAATTTCAACAATAAAGGTATATGAATATAAGTCGATTTAACTTCTCTGAGATAATCTTGCTCTAAGGCAAATCCGGGAAATGTCAAATCACGTTGCGTGTAGTATAATCCAGGTTCTAATCTCAAATCCAAATATTCGTGCAAACGTAAATTTCCCACAAGTCCTACATTGAATCCTGCAACGGTTTCAGTAAGAATATCCGGAGCATTTTCTTCGTATTCAAACTTAAAATCATAAGTGTTGAAGCCTAGAAAATAACCCCAGTGTACAGGTTTTTTCTGGAAATTCTCTTGATTAATAATCGGGTTTTTTGAGAATATATTAAATTGAGCCTGACTCTTCAGACCCAGACAAAGAAGAACCGCGATGATTATATTTTTCATTATTACTTTTTCGATGCTATATAAATAGTAGCTGCTCCAAACATTTGAGGCTTATCTACCACCTCTATAAACCCAATTTTTCTCAAAATATTGTTTAAAACCTCCCCAAAAGGAAAATTTGAGGCAGATTTTGACAAGTATCCATAGGCTTTCTTGTCTTTAGAAAAGATTTTACCCACAAGCGGAAGCCACAAATTGCAATATAATTTATATCCTTGTTTGAATGGGAATTTCGTTGGCACCGAAGTTTCAAGAATGACGAACGTCCCTCCCGGCTTCAATACTCTAAAGATTTCTGCCAATCCTTTTTCGAGCGTTTCAAAATTTCTGATTCCGAAAGCAACCGTAACCGCATCAAAACTGTTGTCTTCAAACGGAAGATTTTCAGAATCGGCTTGTAGAAGTTCGATTTTGTCAGACAAGTTTTTTTCTTGAACTTTTTTACGACCTACATTGAGCATTCCTTCAGAAATGTCAATCCCGATGATTTTCTCCGCTCCTGATTCAGCCATCAAAATAGCCAAATCACCTGTTCCGGTAGCTACATCCAGAAGATTTTTCGGTTTTTTTGCCTGAACAATATCCAACATTTTTTTTCTCCATTTCACATCAGAACCTAGTGAAATCACACGATTCAGACCATCATAATGATCTGATATAGTGTCAAACATCTGTTCGACTTGTTTCTTTTTACCTAGTTCTGAATCTTCGTATGGAGTAATATTTTTTGACATAACCTTAAAATAGTTTGCAAAGATAACGAACTTATTTAAACCGAAATATTTTCTTTCAGAAATCCCGTTTTATTTGCCTATCTTAGCCCTTATTATACAATTCTTATGCTTTTACATTCAAAAATAGAAGGAACCGGAAAACCACTTGTCATTCTTCATGGCTATCTGGGTATGTCTGATAATTGGAAAACACTTAGCCTACAATATGCTCAAAACGGTTTTGAAGTGCATGCTCTTGACTTGAGAAACCACGGACGTAGTTTTCACTCTGACGAGTTCACCTATGAGGCGATGATTCAAGACGTATTGAATTATTGCAACCACTACAATCTGGATAAAATAAACGTTATCGGGCACTCGATGGGTGGAAAACTAGCTATGTTTTTGGCTGTAATGCATCCTGAAAAAGTAGAAAAACTCATTATTGCTGATATTGCCCCAAGACCTTATCCGCCTCATCATCAAGAAATCTTAGATGCTTTGAATGCCGTTGATTTTTCGGTTCAAAAAGAACGTAAAGAGGTCGAAGATGTCATAGCTCAATATGTCCCGGATTTTGGAACAAGGCAATTTTTGATGAAAAACGTGTATCGAAGAACTCCCGAAGAGCTTGATTTTAGAATCAACCTTAAGGTACTAACAGAAAAATACGATAATATAGGAATCGCTCTTCCTGAAAATACAGTATTCGAAAAACCTACTCTTTTCCTTAAAGGAGAAAACTCTAATTATATTAAGGAGCGAGACGAACAAGACATTATGAGGCACTTTCCTAGAGCAGAAATAAAAACTGTATCTAAATCAGGCCATTGGCTTCATGCTGAAAACCCAAAGGAATTCTTTGAGTTTTCACTCACTTACCTAAAATCATAAAAATCCAAATAGCAAAAATGAGGGTCATTTTTTACGAAGATGATTTTTTTAAACTTTTTTTACTATGAACGCATAATATTTTTGCCGAAATCCTTGCCATATCGATATTTGTATATATCTTTGGATTTATTAACCCTAATGTAATATTTTATATGAAAAAATTAGCGACTCTATCGCTACTGATTCTGGGGAGTTATTCGGTATTTGCGGGTGGATATCGTGTAAGTCTTCAAGGACAGAAGCAACTAGCTATGGGACACACAGGTGTTGCTGTAGTAAACAATGCAGAAGTTTTATTTTTTAACCCTGCAGGAATGTCTTTTCTGGAAAACAGGTTTAATGCCTCTATAGGAGGAAATGCCTTAATTGCCAAAACAAAGTTCCAAAACGAAACCTATAACTGGACAGCACAAACTGACAACATGGGAACTCCTTTTAGTGTGTATGCTTCTTATAGAGTGAATGATTGGCTTTCTGCTGGATTAGGTGTTTACTCTCCTTACGGAAGTGCAGTTGAATGGGACAGAGACTGGGAAGGTTCACACTTAGTAAACAATATTGATCTACAAGCTATTTATTTTCAACCATCAATTGCTGTAAAAGTTTCTGACCAATTTAGTTTTGGTGGAGGTCCTATTTTTGTAGTAGGAGGTGTTGAATTCAACAGAAACCTTTCTAGATTCCTTACAGACGAAAACGGAAACAGAAGTAATGTAACTATCAAAGCAGACGGAGTTACTGCATGGGGATGGACAGCAGGATTTATGTTTAATCTTACAGACGATATCCGTTTAGGGATGAACTACCGTTCTCAAATCACTATGGAAGCAAGAGACGGAGATGCTACTTTTAGCAACATTCCTAGTTTTATGCAAGCTATCGGTTATACAGACACTACATTTGATGCAGACCTACCTTTACCGGCTGAATTAACAGTTGGATTGTCTTATCAAATTACAGACAAATGGCTTTTCGCTTTTGATTACAACCGTGCAAAATGGGGTTCTTATGAGTCTCTAGATGTTCACTTCAATAATGTTGTAGGTACTTCATCAAACCCTAGAAACTACAAAGATGCTAGCACTTACCGTTTAGGTCTTCAATATGAAGCAACAGAGAAATTTACTTTCCGTGCAGGATGGTATTTTGACGAAAGCCCAGTTCAAGATGGTTATTTTGCTCCAGAAACTCCTCGTAACGACTCTATGGGATACACCGGAGGTCTTACTTATCAAGTTACTCCTAAGTTAGGAATCGACGTATCTTTCTTATATCTGCATTTTGATGAAATCGATAATTCGTATAATCATTATTCAGAAGACGGAAATCACAACGTTTCTTTTGGTGGAACGTATAAAAACAGTGTATTCTCTCCGGGAGTTGGTCTAAGTTATAGTTTTTAAAATCTTGAATTATGAAAAATAAATTTATATATCTATCTGTTTTGGCTTTAGGTTTTGCTTCGTGTGAACCTGAGTTTGAAAACGAAATAAACAGCAATACTTATTCTGCCGGAGACGCTGATTTCACGAGTTATGTAGCTCTTGGGAACTCTCTAACAGCAGGATTTATGGATGGGACCGTTTTCAGAAGTGGTCAACAATATTCTTTCCCTAACCTTTTATCTCAGCAATTTGCTATTGTAGGTGGCGGAGAATTTACGCAACCTTCTTTTGAAGATGATGTAAACAACTTAGGAGGACTTCTTTTAGGAGGTCAAAAAATTGCTGATACTAGAAGAATTATCAATGCTTCTGTAGGAGCACCTCAAAACATTGCCGGAACTCCAACCATCGAAGTTTCTAACCTTCAGAAAAGAGCTTACCACAATATGGGAGTGCCTTTGGCAAAATCTTTCCACTTATTAGCGCCTGGTTACGGAAATGTAGCCGGAGTAGCAATGGGAGCAGCAAATCCTTATTTCGTAAGACATGCAACAACTCCTGAAACTACTGTTTTGGCAGATGCAATGTCTATGAACCCAACATTCTTCACCAACTGGATTGGAAGCAATGATGTTTTGTCATTTGCTACTTCAGGGGGTATAGGAGTTGATCAAACCGGAAACCCTAACCCAACTACTTACGGAAGCAATGATATTACAGACCCTACTTATTTTGCAGGTGTTTATAATGCTATCATCGAAACTTTAACTTCAAACGGAGCTAAAGGAGTTGTTGCCACTATCCCTAGTGTAACATCTATTCCTTATTTTACTACAGTACCGTATGCTCCGCTACCGGCTGAAACTATTGCAGCAAACCCTCAAGCTGAGTTATTAGTAGGATTATATCAATTCTTAGCTGTAGCTACAAACGGAAGAATCAGTCCTTTGAAATTAGAGGCTGGAGAAGTAAACGCTCTTTTAATCGAAGACGAAAGCCTTCCAAGCTTAAGTGCTCAAATTTCTGCTTATGCTGCTGGTTCTGGAAATCCTTTATTGCAAGCTTATGCTACTCAAATAGGACAACTTTACGGAAAAGCTCGTCATGCAACTGCTAACGATTTAGTGTTACTTACGACAAGTGGAGTAATCGGGACAGAAAATGCAGCATCTATGGCTCCATTTAACATCAACGGTATTACATTCCCTTTACAAGATCAACATGTATTGACTGCAGATGAAGCACAAATGGTGGCTACTGCTACAACAGCTTTCAACAATGCTATCAAAGCTATCGCTCAAGCAAAAGGATTGGCTATAGCTGATATGAATGCTATTTTAGCTCAACTTGCAGATCCTACAACAGGTCTAAAATCAGACGACGGACAAGTGTATTATGCTAATTATTTCAGCACAGACAGGCTACACACAACTTTGTTCTCTCTAGACGGGATCCATCCGAATGCTAAAGGATATGCAATTGTTGCAAACGAAATCATTAAAGTAATTAACCAGCATTATAATGCTCATTTACCTTTGTTGAATCCGGCACAATATCCGGGCGCAACCATATTGGTATCGAATAACTAATTTAGTAGTTTGTATTTAGTGTAAAAGTCCGCTTCAAAAATCTCGAAGCGGACTTTTTTAGTATTTCAGAATGAATATTTAAATAGTAATTGTGCTTATATAATATTTACAATAGCTAAACCTCAAAAACTCTCATTCCTAAATTTAGGCAAATAAAAAAACCCTCAAGATGTGAGGGCTTATAACAAAAACTTATTTTTTTTAATAAAGTATTTTCTTGTAATATTCTTCTTCAGATTTCAACATTTTAAATTGTTCTTCTGTAAGAACTTGTTTAAATACACCTTCAACTTTTTCAGCTAGAATAGTCTTTCTTTCCATACTAAAATCAGGATACTGTGCTAAGTATAGGTTTTTCTCAAACAATACTTCTTTGATTTGTTGAACAGCTTTATCATCTTTAATTTTTAAAAACCCAACTAGTTTTTCCATAGTTGTAGATGTAGTAGTCTCTGCATTTGCATAAGCCTTTTTATAAAGCTCTTCTTGGGTTTGAGAAAAAGCTGTAAGTCCAAAAAGCATTACAGCAAATAGTAATAATTTTTTCATAGTTATTTTTTATTGGTTAATAATTGATTATGAATCTTCAAAGCTATAAAAATAAATTTTATTCTGCAAACTCGCCTTTAAAATTAGCTTGATATTCTTGCCATTTTTCTTGAGTATCCATTTGCTTATAATCGTCTTTTGAGAAGAGTTTTAAATAAATTTCAATTTGTTTTGGTTTATAAAAACCGCTTAAAGGCTGAATTAATTTTCCGGTTTCGTCAAAAAATAACATCGTAGGGTAAGCTCTTACAGCCAATGCACGTGTTAATTGATGTACAGGATTTCCTCTTGTTTTCCCTTCTACATAGCCCGGATTTGAATAAGTCTTCCCTTGATAAGCCACGGTTTCGTTTCCTTCTCCGTTAAATTTTACAGCATAATAGTGCTCATTAATATATTTCACCACATCAGGGTTATGAAAAGTTTGTTTATCTAACATTTTACATGGCCCACACCAGTCTGTATAGACATCCATAAAAATCTTTTTTGGTTTCTTTTTCTGAAGTTCCAAAGCTTCGTTAAAAGTCACCCATTTTATGGTTTCTTGTGCTTGAACATACGTTCCAAACCCTATAAACATTACCAAGAGAAATAATTTTTTCATCGTATTACTTATTAAATTTTACACATTCACTTAGCAAATGCTAAGCCAATTTAGGTGACTAAGATATGAAAAATGTTTTTAATGACTGTAAAACAACATCGTTAAATAACATATTCCGAAAAAAGTTGATCGAATATAACATCCAAATCATCAGCAAAACCACTATGAGGTCTTGAGGTTTGAATGCAAGAACTGCGAACAGCGCTCAGCCAACGAAATCTTTCTGAAACTTCTAATTGAGCGATAGGTCCTGCATTTTTTTGAGCAGAAGCTATTTTCTCAAACGAAAGCAAATTGGCTTTGAGTTGGTCGAAATCTAATTCGGTTTTATAAGGTTTTAATCGATTTTCGTCACACTTTATCTCAGCACGAAGATATTTCTGTCTCTTGCAAAACAAAAGCAACCCTACGTTGATAAATTCGTCACTTTCCACTCTAGGAAACACACGAATCACTGCATATTCATATAAGTGTTTTTGCATCCTGAGCTTGTTTTACGAAAATTTCTGAATGAGCTAAACGAGTTCTCAAAAACTCAAAATAGGTATTTTTAATGTCTTGCGGAGTTAAATCAGAGCCTTCCCACAAAAGCCATTCTTCCGGAATCAAATTTACAATCTCTTGCAATACGTCATCTGTCAATAACGATTTGAATTCTTTATCTACTTCTTTGAGTTTTGTAGCAAACGGAAGCAAAACATGATCTTTAATCAGTGAAAAGGGAGTTTTTGCACTCTCTAACGGATTGTTCCAAGCATGATGAAAATAGAACGAAGCTCCGTGGTCAATCAGCCAAAGTTCTTTATGCCATAACAGCATATTCGTATTACGAAAAGTTCGGTCAACATTCGTAATAAAAGCATCTAGCCAAACAATTTTAGAAGCCAACAATTCATCACATTGGTTTACAGAAGCATCAAACGAAAGTGCTCCCGACAAAAAATGCATCGCTAAATTCAACCCTTTACTACCTTGCAATAAATCTTGAATTTCTTCATCTCCTTCTGTCCTTCCAAAGGCTTCATCCAGATGAGCAAAAACCAGTTCCGGAACTAGCAGCCCTAAAGTTCGAGCAATTTCGCCTCCTAAAAGTTCAGCAATAAGTGCTTTCACTCCGTGGCCTGCTCCTCTGAACTTCAATACATATTTGAAACCATCATCTGCATCAGCCAAAGCCGGAAGCGAACCACCCTCACGAAGCGGAGTAATATATCGGGTAACCGTTACGGTTCTTAAATTTTTCATTTTTTGCTTTGTTAATGACAAAAATACGAATGTTTTTCCATAAAAAAAGAGCCTGAAATAAGGCTCTTTTGTATGGTATAGCGTTGAGTGATTATCTCACTCCGTGCATTAATTTTTTGATAATAGGTGAGAATAATATTGCTACTAAAGCAGCTCCGAAAGAAACTCCTGCTAAAATCCAGAAGAAGTAACTAATTCCTTTTTCGTCTGCAATTTTATCAACATTTTCTCCAAATTTAGAAGCTCCTTTCATACCAATAGCCACCGCCAAATACCAGATACCAAACATAATGGCAATCATTCGGGCAGGAACCAGTTTACTCACATAAGACAATCCTACCGGAGAAATACAAAGTTCTCCCATAGTGTGGAACAAGTAAACCAAAATTAACCAAATCATACTTACAGAAGCAGCTTGAGCTCCCGGTTCGATTGATCTGGCTCCATAAGCTACAGCAACCATCCCTAAAGCAAGAAGCGTTAATCCGATTCCGTATTTCACGTTTGCAGAAGGGTTATATTTACTCTCCCACCACTTAGAGAACAAAGGCGCTAAGCTGATGATGAAAAGAGAGTTCAACGTAGAGAACCATGAAGCCGGAACTTCTAGGGTTTCTTCAGAGATTTGGTTTTGAAGCATCCAAATTGCAATTCCCCAAACAATCACAAAACTGGATCCTAAAATAATGTTTGAAACAGCATATTTCTTGAAAGTCTGTTTGAACAGTTTAAACAACACCCATGTGATAATTGCTAGCGGAATAATCGTAATACAAGCATTCACTACTTTAAAAATAGTTCCTGCTGTACCTTCTAACACACGGTTGGTGTAGTCTCTAGCGAAAATAGTAAGCGTACCCGGAGATTGCTCAAAAATTGCCCAGAAGAACATAGTTAAGAAGGCAAAAAAGGCAACCGCAATCATTTTATCACGGGTAATTTTTGAATATTGTGTAAGTCTGTAGATTAATAACACTAAGAATAAAGCAATTGCTAGAAGTATAGTGAAATTATTCCCAGACAATCCCATTACGGAAAAATTAAAGATATCAACAGAGCCGTTTGAAATAATTTTAGCAGGTTCAAAAATAATCCACGTAAGACCCAAGATAACCATTATAACAATCAATACCATTTGCCAAACAGGGAATGGATTAAGTTTATCGTCTGTATTTAACTTTTGTGCTTCTATTTCTTCCGTTGTTTTCTTAACCGGTTTTAAACCGATGGTCCCGAAAATATTTTGAGCCAACCAGAATTGTAGCATTCCAAAAAGCATAAAAACACCAGCCAGACCAAAGCCCCAGCTCCATCCAACTTTTTCTCCTAAGTATCCACACAATAAGATTCCGAAGAAAGCTCCTGCATTTACACCCATATAGAAAATAGTGTAAGCTCCGTCTTTCTTTTCAGGGAAATCTTTATACATTTCTGAGATAATCGAAGTCATATTCGGCTTAAAGAATCCATTACCGAAAACTAATAAACCAAGACCCAAATAAATAGAAAATTCTGTTTCGATAGCCATAGAAGCATGCCCTAAAGTCATAAGCAAAGCTCCCACTACTACTGCCATTCGGTAACCTATTTTTTTATCGGCAAAATAACCTCCCATCATGGTTGAGAGATATACTAAACCTACATAAGACCCAAACAAGGCCATAGCTGCTTCTCTAGACCATTCCCAACCTCCACCAAGTAATGCTGTGGTTAAAAACATTACCAAAAGTGCTCGCATTCCGTAGAACGAAAAACGCTCCCACATTTCGGTAAAAAACAATACAAATAATCCTGATGGATGTCCTAGAACTTTTGATTTAAAAAAATCTTGATTTGCTGTTTCTGAATTCATTATTTTTAGTATTGAATATTTTAGTTGCGAAAGATAGGGATTTATATTGAAATCTCTTAGTTTTTTTGTTTTTTCTCTAATGGTCTAATGATTAATCTATCGTACAAAGAAAGTGAAACAATAGAGAATAATCCGATTCCTACAATTACCAACCAAATTTTGTTTGGTTCATATTTTTCCCACAACATATCGGCCATTTCCCAATGTGACATTTCTAATTTTTGTTCCGCTAAAGCGAAATATTCGTTTTTAGAAAACGGAAACTGAATGGCAGAAATATCGATTTGGTTTTGAATCGCATATTCATTTACAGCCATTTTCACCTGAGTCCAATCAACTTCTTCTGCTTTTAGGTCAAATTGGTTTTCGAATTGAGCCAATTTCATATCAAACGTCTTCGCTCCTACTTCTACAAATTGCTCTTTGGATACGATATGAGGCATCTCAATCGAACGGGTTTCCATTTCTTTTTGTAGTAACGAAAGTTTGTCAGACCAAGACTGATACAGTCCTCCAGAAATAAAACTCGTTACGAAATAACTTGCCGCTACAGGTAAGAAATAAGTTCCTTGATATAATCCTTCTTTTCCTTTTGGTGTAATCAAAGCGATAAAAGAAGAAACCGTAGGGCTAGACATCATTTCTCCTATAGAGAAAATCATGGTTCCGATAATTACAAACCATACAGACCCAAAATAAAACGACATCGCAATACCAATTGTAGCAATCACTGCTCCTCTTATCACCGCACTAATATGACGCATTTTGGTTACAAAAAACGACACCATCACTTGACAAATGATAATCATTAAAGCATCAATGTTGGTAAACCATTCTGCTTTTACTTGTGCTCCATCCGTAAGCGTGGTGGCTACTCCGGCTGGCATATTTTGGTTAATCCAATCGCTGATAACCGCTGAATTTACCCAATCTTCAATAAAGTTAGGTAGGGTATTAAACAATTGGTTGAACATCGTCCAGAACCCAACCATTAAAAGCAATAAAATTCCTAGACGAATATCTTTTAACGCTTCGAAAATTCCCAATAAAGAATCTTTAATAGCTTTTCCGATAGAATCTTTCGGTTTCTCAACTTTCGGTTCTTTATAGAACAACAATAGGATAACCATATTGATAGTAATCACTACCGCTGCTTGAATGAACATCAATCTCCAACCATATTCCGTACGCAAATATGATGACATTGCAGGGCCTACAAATCCTCCGATGTTTACCATCATATAGAAAATTCCAAACCCGAGAGTTCCTGTAGTTTCATCAGTATTTCGAGCGACAATGGCCGAAGCAACAGGTTTAAAGAAAGCTGCCCCGACAGCCACCAACAAAAACACTATGTACACACTAGAATAGGTGCTCACCTCACCCAGCAAATAATATCCGGTTATGAGCAAAATATAGGCAATAGCTAAGGAAATTTTATAACCTATACGGTCTGCTATCACTCCAAAAAAGAGCGGTAAAAGATAGAGTATGGCCACAATGTTACCCATAATACTACCTTTTTGGATGTGGTCAAAGCCTAGACCTCCCACATCTGTTGAACCGACTAAATAAAGTCCGAATAAGGTGTAAATTCCGTACCAAGCCCAACGTTCAAAGAGCTCCATAGCACTGGCAATCCAAAAGTTTTTGTTTAGCGAACCGATGGTCTGAAAAAGATTCTTTTTATTTGCTGACATATCAATCAATTTTGTGTATTAAACTATAAAAGCGACTTTAGATAAGTCGCTTTTTAATCTTATGTTCGGTGAATATTATTTAACGTCTTGCATTAGTTTTCTAACTAGCGGAGAGATAACAATCAGCACTACTCCTGCAATAAGGGCATAAATTGCTAATTGTTGGTAACCGTCTGTATAGGCGATAAGTTTCTCAGTTTTAGTAGCATTTTCGTCTGCTAATGTCATTCCGGCTCCTAGAATTCCGGCTACATATTGCCCGTAAGCAGAAGCCAAGAACCACATACCCATCATGATTCCTTGTAGACGAGCCGGCGAAAGTTTCGTCATAATCGAAAGACCGATTGGTGACAAACAAAGCTCTCCTAAAGTCATTACGAAATAAGCGAAGGTGAATACATCAAGCGAAGTCATTCCGTTTTCGTCAGCAAAGAGACGAGTAGAATATAGAATGTAGAATGATGCTCCAAGGAATAAGAATCCTAATCCGAATTTTACTACTGTATTTGGTTCTATTTTTCGCTTAGCCATGGCTACCCACAACAATCCAACAACAGCTGCAAAAGCAATTACGAAGAAAGCATTTGCCGAGTTATTTACTCCGTTCGGGTCAAGTTTGATTACACCTAATAGTTCATTGTTTAAGTTATTTGCTGCAAAAAGACTCAAAGACCCTCCACTTTGCTCGAAGAAAGCCCAGAACAAAATTGAGAAAACAATAAAGATTAAGGCAGCTATCAATTTTTTAACCTCTGACGCGGTGTGACGAGTCATTTCGTACATCAAATACAACAAGGTAGCCGGCCCAATAGTATACATAAAGTAATCCGTATATTCGGTTTTAGCTACCATTTTCATAATAAGTGGAATCGCTGCTAAAGCTCCAATATATACTGCAATTTCATAAATAGAACGCTTTTTACCATCGATATCTTTTAGCGGTGAAAGCCCGATTGGCCCCATTGTTCTTTTTGTAAAAACGAAAGTAATCAAACTGATAGTCATCACGATAGCAGCCAATCCGAAAGCTACATTCCAACGAAGACCTTCTGCAATGATACTTCCAAACAATTCTCCTTTACCAATCGAGATACAAGCATAACCTCCAAGTAAAGCTCCTAGATTAATACCTGAATAGAAAAGTGAGAATCCGGCATCTCTACGAGTATCATTTTTTTTGTATAAAGCTCCTACCATTGTAGAGATATTCGGTTTGAAGAAACCTGTCCCGACAACCGTAAACGAAATCCCTAAAAAGAAGAATTTAACCGGGTCAACCGCCAAAATCAAACTTCCGGTAATCATCAACAGACCTCCCCAGAAAAGCGATTTTCTGAATCCAAGAATTTTGTCTGCAAAAAGTCCTCCGATGAAGGTAAAAGCATACACAAAAGCCTGTGTCGCACCATATTGCAATTGAGCATCTTTTTCACTAAGAAACAACTGATGCACCATAAAGAATGTTAGCATTCCTCTCATTCCGTAGAAACAGAAACGTTCCCACATTTCAGAGAAAAACAAATACCAAAGCTGTTTGGGATATTTCCCTTCAAAATTCTGAATTT
>JBEBUB010000037.1:0-12889 GCA_040393445.1 Flavobacterium beibuense | reverse complement strand
GGATTTTCGTCTTCCTGTAATTGTTTTTCCATCACAGATGAAACGGCTAAATCTGAAATATAGCTAGTGAAACCTTCATCCATCCAATAATGTTTTGATTCGTTGAAAGCCAAAATTCCTTGAAACCAAACGTGAGCCAATTCATGAGCGGTTACTCCAATCAAACTCGGAAGACTTCTGTTTCCGGTAATAAGCGTACACATCGCATATTCCATTCCGCCATCACCACCTTGAATTACTGAATATTGTTTGTATGGATATTGACCAATATTAGCGTTGAAGAATCGTAACAAATCATTGGTTTTTGGCTGAAGTGCTTTCCAGTTTTCGATGATTTTTTCGTCATTTTTATAGAAGAAATGAAGTTCAACTCCGTTGTCACCCATAAAAATATCGTGGATGTAATTATCGTCTGCACCCCAAGCAAAATCATGTACGTTTGGAGCTATAAAATGCCAAGTTAAGGTTTTGGTCTTTTTCGGATGCTTTACTTCAATGCCTTTATCTTGGTATCCGTGACCGATTTCGTTTTTGTTTTGTAAATATCCGGTTCCTCCGATAGTGTAGTTTTTATCAATAGTAATTTTCACATCAAAATCTCCGAAAATTCCGTGAAATTCTCTTCCGATATATGGGTCTGTATGCCATCCTTCAAAATCATAATTAGCTAATTTCGGATACCATTGTGTCATCGAAAGAGCTACTCCTTCTGAGGAATTTCTACCCGAACGTCTGATTTGCTCCGGAACTTGAGAATTAAAATCAAGACTAAAAACAGTTTTTGAATTTGGTAAAATAGGTTTTTGGAGTTTCACTTCCATAATAGTTCCTTCGATAGAAATAGCACAAGAGTTTCCATCTTGCTTGAAGTTCGAAATTTTGTGATAACCAATTTGCTCAGGTTTTAAATCACTGATTCTACTTTCGGTTACTTTTTTATCGTCTTTGGTGAAAGTTCTCACCATTCGTTTATCAGGATCTGTAATGGTTTGCAAACGAATGTCCATTTCACTTCCCGGTTGAAAAGCGTTGTTATATAGGTGATAAAACACTCTATAAAGCGTATCGGGAGAGTTGTTGGTATAGGTGATTTCTTGTGTTCCTTTGTATTTAAAGGTTTTCACATCCATATCCACTTCCATTTTATAAGAAGCGTGTTGCTGGAAACGATGATTTTGGGCCATTCCGTAAATGGAAAAAACAAGTGATAGGCAGAAAATTAGTTTTTTCATTATTATTTGTTTTTAGAAGGAAGTAATCTTGGTTTAACTATTGAATCTGCAACTTTTGCAGGTTCTTTCGATTCTTGAAGTTGAGGCACTATCGAATCTGATTTTTTCTTGTTTTGAGAAATTCGCTCAATCACAGCATCATGCATTTTTTCGTAACGTTCGAGTTGTGAAGCATAAAATTTGTTGCTTTCGACAAACTGCAAACTATCTACTCCAAACCTTTGATAGATGTATTGTGTGGGCTCAATTTCTTTCTTATTGAATAGATTATAATCATAGCTTTTAATGGCTTGAATAAGAGCCATTTCATACATAATATCTACCATTTTATCCTCCGGAATTAGGTTTTTCGGAGGTTTTTGTTCTTCTTGGCAACCCCAGACAAACAAAAGTAGCATTAGATATTTTATAGTGTTTTTGATCATAGATTTATTTTCTGATGATGGTGACACGATGGTCTAGCGTTAATTTAATAATCGTTGAAGGTTTATCCATCACTTTGTTCTGATGCAAATTTACCACATAATCAACGCCTTTTACAATATCAGGATGTATTTGAGAGAATGACTTTGGTGTAGGTTCTCCGCTGATATTAGCTGAAGTAGAAACCAAAGGACGTTTCATACGTTCCATAAGGTTATAACAAAATGGTTCTGTCACAATTCGAATCCCGACAGAATTGTCTTCTGCCACAAGTTCTTTGGCCACATTTCTAGGGTTATCCAGAATAAGGGTGGTAGGTTTTTCAGAGAGATCCCAAATCTGAAAAGCTGGCTCGGGAATTTCACTAAAAATCTGATAAAGCATTCTCTCACCGCTTACTAAAGCAATCATACTTTTGGATTCTGCTCTTTTTTTAAGAGCAAATATTTTTTTAATGGCTTCAGGATTGGTAGCATCACAACCAATTCCCCAAACCGTATCAGTAGGGTAGAGGATGATTCCTCCGTTTTTAATTACTTCAAAAGCATTGTGTACTTCCGTATTTATATCACTCATAATTCGAATCAGATTTTTTTTGTTTCTGTTCTGCTTTAGGTTTGTTTTTATCTTTTAAATCGTCAAAAAGTGTTTTGTCCCAAAGTTTGGTTCCGTTCATATAGGCGGTTCTGGTGATGAGGAAAGCCGCTACCGGAGAGGTAATAAACAAGAAAAATATAATCGCAAAAACCTTGGTCGTAATCGAAAAATCAGAAAAATGAAGCGCTACAGCACCCAGAATGAAACCAATTCCCACCGTTGCAGCTTTTACGGTTACAGACAACCGAGAATAAAAATCAGGCATTCTGTATATGCCCAGTGAAGCAATTAGTATGAAAATTGCCCCTAAGGTGCTGAGTATCATTATTAAGATGTCTGTCATCGATTAGTGTTTTTAAAACCGGTTATTATTTCTTTTTGTCCAGATAATAAGCAAAGGCAATGGTGCTAAAAAAAGCAATCAGCGCCAAAATCATCGCATCATCCAGAAAGGTAGAATTACCCGAAATCAAACAAAAAATACCAATCAGCCCAACACCAGAGGTGATGATGAGGTCGAGTGCCACAACTCTATCCACAACTTCCGGGCCTTTTATAAACCTGAGTAAAATCAGGAATATAGAAAGGCAGATAATCGGGATAACTACATATAATAAATAATCTTCGACCATGGCTTTTAACGTAAAATTTCTAATAACTTTCTCTCCAATCCGTTTTTCATACGGTCAATAAACTTGGCTTTGTCTTGTAGATATAAACTGTGTATGTAGGCTGTTTTTCTGTCTTCGCTAATACTCACCACCATAGTTCCCGGAGTAAGGGCAATCATGTTGGAGAACATCGTAATCTCAAAATCTGTTTCAACATCCAGCGGATAAGCTACAATACCGGGTTTGATATGCAATTTTGGTGTGACAATTTCTTTTGTTACTTCCATATTTGCTCGAAACATATCATAGAAAAAATAAAATATGAACATGATAATTTTCGGCACTCGATAGAAATAGTCTTTTTCAGATTGATTAATATTTCTGGCTAAAATCCACAGTATAAAAAAGCCCAAAACAAACCCGAATACAAAATTCGTATAGTTCAGATGCCCTGTCAGAGCTACCCAAACTAATGAAAGTAGTAAGTTGAGTAAAAACTGTTTAATCATTTTAAATCTGTATTTAAAACTGCATCAATATACAGGTTTGGGTGCATCAACTCATAAGCTGTTTGTTGGGCTACTTCAAAAATGCTTTCGGCATTCAGACCAATATAAAGCGAAACCAAAGACAAAAACGCTATAGGAGCTACTAAGGCTACTTTTTGACCAAAAGACACTTCTGCAAAATGGTCGATTTCTTCGGTTAAAGGTTTTGGTGATTCTTTCCAGAAAACCTCACTCCACATTCTGACCACCACAAACAAAGTTACAAAACTTGCTAAAATTATAGCTCCGAACAGCACATATTCTTGGGCTTTTAGAGATTCGCCAAACAACATAATTTTTGGCCAAAATCCGGAAAGCGGAGGTATCCCGACTAATGAAAACATAGCAATAGCTATAATCAATGACAGTTTCGGATAGTCTTTATAGAGTCCGCCTAAGCGTTGCATATCAATCGTTTCTCTGATTTTTTGAATGATTCCGGTAATCATCAACAGGTTACTTTTTACGATTACGTCATGAATCAAATAGAAAATTACTCCCACAAAAGCCAATTCCGTATAAATCCCGATTCCCGCAATCATATACCCAATGTGACAAACAATCAGATAAGAAAGCATTCTTCTCACGCTTCGTTTGTTGATGGTTCCTAAAGCTCCGGTAACTAACGTCATAATAGCAATTACGACAAATACGTTTAACGTAAAATCATCCGGACGAAAAATAAGAGTAAACACTCTGATCATGGCATACACTCCCATTTTTGTTAGCAAACCTCCAAAGAGTGCTGCAATGGCTGAAGGTGGTGTGTGATAAGAGGACGGAAGCCAGAAATAAAGCGGGAAAATTGCTGACTTGATTCCGAATCCGGCAAAAAACAATAATCCCGTTACAGACACTAAACCTCGATTTTCGATAGCTGCAATTTTAACCGATAAATCGGCCATATTAAGTGTTCCGGTAATTCCGTATAAAATCCCGATGGCAGTTAAGAAAATAGTAGAAGCCAATATGTTTAAAGTCACATATTTGATTGCTCCTTCCATCTGCATTTTTTTCCCTCCAATAGTCAGCAAAACAAACGAAGAGATAATTACAATCTCAAACCAAACATACAAATTGAAAATATCTCCTGTCAAAAAAGCCCCCAAAAGTCCCATGATCAGGAAGTGGAACAAGAAAAAGTATCCGTATTTTATTCTTGACGGATTCAGGGCAGCTGTTGAATAAATTCCCACAGCCAAACTCACCAAAGCGGTGAGCATTACCATAACCGAACTAAAAGTATCTGAAACAAACGTAATTCCGAACGGAGCCACCCAACCTCCTGTATTGAGCGTCAAAAAACCGTGCTCTTGTGTAGCATAAAACAGCCTTACACACATCAGAAAAGCAATACTATTCCCTATAACACTAATCACTTTTTGGACACGTGTTTGCTGCCAAAAGAATAGCAGCAACACAGCCGTTATCATGTGGGTTAAAATAGGAGCAAGTATAAAGTTTGTTATCATATATCCATATCTTGAATGTTCAACGAATCAAGGTCATCTGAACCTGTAGTGGCATATACTTTTTTAAGTAAAATAATCGCAAAAGCCGTGAGAGCGAAGCTGATAACAATGGCAGTCAGTATCAATGCCTGAGGAATAGGGTCTGCATAGATATTGGTAAAATTTCGTTCTTCACTATCTATAATTGGTGGTCTTCCTTTGGTTAAACCACCCATCAGAAATATCAAAATATTGGTTCCGTTGCCTAGCAAAAGCAACCCTAAGAGCAACTTAACCATACTTCGTCTGAGAATCATAAAAATTCCGGTTGAGTATAATATTGCTACTAAAAAAACTAAGAGTAATTCCATAATCTACATTTCAAATTCAATTGTCACACATCTTAAACATTTTCTCTAATCGTAAACAAAATGGTGAGCGTCACTCCAATTACTACTAAATATACACCAACATCAAAAAAGAGTGCTGTCCCGACAGACCCAATAACAGCTATGGGAGTATCAAACCAAAGTCCTGTCATAAAGGATTCTCCGGAAAAAACAGGTAATAAACCACTCAGAATTGATAAAGATAAACCTGTGGGGATTAATGTTTTTGGAGTAAAATAAAACAACGATAAGGTTTCTTTGGTTGTGTTAGCAAACGAATGCAATACAAAAGCAATCGAAGCGATCAGCCCGCCCACAAAACCTCCTCCGGAGAGATAATGCCCTCGGAGTAAAACGAAAATCGAAAACATCAAAAGCAAAGGCAGCAAATAATTGGTTGCTGTTCTGAGGATGATTTTGTCGTGTTTTCGTTGGGTTATTTTAGTCTTCTCTTTCTTCATGTTTCATTCTGTATTTTAATAATCCGAATACACCCAAAGCAGCTATCGAAAGCACTATGGTTTCGATCATCGTATCAAATCCTCTAAAATCAACTAAAATTACGTTTACCACATTCTTTCCTTTAGCAAGCGTATAGGCATTTTCTGCATAAAACTTACTTACTTCTTTGTCTGACGGAGCCACTAAAGCCTGCAGGGTGATAATCGCAATTAAAATCCCGAAACAACCCGAAACAAAAGCATCTCTGAAAACCGTTCGCCTGTTGCGGTAGCTCAAAAATGGTGGTAATTTAAACAATACTAATACAAATAAAACCACCGTAAGCGTATCGATAGTAAATTGTGTCATCGCCAAATCGGGCGCTCCATAGAACACAAATATCAAACAGATTCCGTAGCCGATGATTCCTAAACTGGCAATAGCTGTAAGCCTTGATGGTGTTCTGACAGTAAAGAAAATCCCGATTACGATAGCTACAAAAACGATAAATTCATAAAGCCTGAAATCTGAGAGTTCTTCTGTATTTACTCGTAAAGGAACGGTAGTAAACAAGCGATAACCAACCAAAATGGTAATAAATGAAATGATGTTCAAGATATAATTTCGAAGGTAACCGTTTTGGAAAAATCGAGTATAACGGTAGGCAAATTCTCTTACTTTTTCTCCGAATATTTCGGTGAGGTGCTTTGGAGAAATTCCCTCAAAAGTTCTTATGAAATTCTCTGCTTGACCTTTATATTTTTTAGTGAAATAAATGACAGCTCCCAAGAAAATCGTAGCTCCGCTCAATAGCAATACCAAATTGAAACCATGCCAGATTTTAAGCTCTACAGCATTTGGGTTTCCGCCTATTTCTCGATAAGCAAAACCTAAGAAATCGTCCAGCAAACCGGGCAGAATACCAAAAATTAAAGTCAATCCACTCAGGATTACGACCGGAACCCACAAAAAGACACTCGGTTTATGAGCTTTTTCGAACTTTACGGGTAATTTTCCTACAAAGGGTTTTATCCCAACCATAAAACCGGAACAAGCCAAGAAAATATTTGTTAGCACTGCTACTCCGGTGAGCCACATTCCCCATTTAGGGAAATTAAGCGTAGCTTCATAAATTAAATCTTTACTGATAAAACCAAACAAAAGCGGAACTCCGGCACTCGATAAAGCAGCTATCAAACAAGCCCAAAAAACGATAGGCATTATTTTTTTGAGTCCTGAAAGTTGTGTGAGGTTTCGAGTATGCACAGCATGGTCAACAATTCCGGTTGCTAAGAAAAGAGTGGCTTTATACAGCGCATGAACCAGAATAAAAGTAACCGCAGCAATCATGGCATATTCGGTTCCGATACCTAAAAGGAATACGATAATCCCTAAGGCTGAAATGGTCGAATAAGCCAAAACACCTTTCATATCTACTCTAAAAATACTGTGGAAAGCAGCATAAAGCATCGTAATTCCTCCGGTAATCATTAGTGTGTTATCCCACCAAAAACCGTCTTGCAATATGGGAGAAAAACGGGCTAAAATATAAATTCCCGCTTTTACCATAGTAGCCGAATGCAGATAAGCCGAAACCGGAGTCGGAGCTTGCATAGCTCCCGGAAGCCAAAAATGAAACGGAAATTGAGCTGATTTGGTGAATGCTCCTCCAAAAAGAAGAAACAATATCAAAGGAAAAAGCGTGTTGTTTTTCAGTACTTCAGAAGAAGTAAGTAATTCAGTTATCGAATAGGTGCCTGTTATATTTCCGATAAGGATAAACGAACCCAAAAGAAAAAAACCACCTAAACCTGTAATTCCTAAAGCCATTAAGGCGCTCTTTCGGGAAGCTTCTTCTTCGTTGTTGAAACCAATCAAAAAGAAAGAGGATATACTTGTAAGCTCCCAAAACATAAATAAGGAAATCATATTATCAGACAACACCAACCCAAGCATAGCTCCCATGAAAATGGTGAGATAGCAATAAAATCGGTTCAGATAAATATGATTTTTTAGGTAATAGGAAGCATAAAAATAGACCAAAGACCCAATTCCGATAATCAGCAGGGCAAAGAGCATCGAGAGCCCATCTATTTTGAAATTCATATCAATTCCTAAAGAAGGAATCCACTCAAAAGTATAGGTAATCTGCTTATCCCAACTCACAAGCGGGAGGTGTCCTAAAAATGTAATGAATAAAGCAGTAGGAAGAAAACCGATGAATTTGTAATAGTCAGAACGGATAAATTTTCCCAAAAATAAAATCAGGAAAGCTATTACGAAAATCAACAGTATAATAGTCGGCATAGGCTTTTTGTTTCAAGGGAGCGTAAAGATAGTAAAAAAACCGAAAAAAATGACTAAAAAACCGTTAAGTACTATTATTTTTTATGAATGATGTTCAGAAAGATACTAGTAATATAAAATGCTATGTGACTGACCTTTAGTTAGGTTAAGTCAATAAAAAAGGTCGATATTTTTGTAAGGAAAAATTATTTGTTTTTTGGAGTCTTCGTATAATATTTTCCGGTTTGGCTCAAAGCCTCGATAATGACATCATAATCTATTGATTCTTCAAGCGGATTGAGTTGGGTGTCGACCGTTTCAAAAAATCCGGATTCATAGACATTGGTGATTTTATCTTTTTCGATAATCGCATACTTCTTGTTATATCCTGTGATAAACCAATCTCGATGAGTGGTGTCATAAAGACTTTTCCCTACGCTATAATCATCAAACGGATTTTTTACCCCTAAAACTTCTTTCATAAAAGTCGGGACAATATCATAATGCAAGGTCAAATGGTTGTGTGTGGCCGGTTTTTTCTCGAAATCATAAACCACCATAGGCACTCTGATTTGGTATTTGCTGAAATTCCCTCCGTGTTGCCAATAACCTTTTTTATTGTCGTTGAATTCTTGACCGTGGTCTCCAGTAATCAAAATAATGGTGTTTTCGAGGAGGTTTTTTTCTTCTAATTGCTTAATGATTTTCCCGACAAGGTTATCGATGAAATGCAATGAGTTTTTATAACGATTTATTAGTGGGACTCCATCATAACCTTCTTTTTTGATGGCTCTGTAATCAACCGTTTTTATCGTAGGTGTAAAAACTTCTTTGTAATTCTCCGGATAGTCGAATCCGTGAGCGGCATCAAAAAATACGAAACCAAAGAATGGTTTTTCGTCTCGTTTTTCGATAAATTCTGTCCAATGTTTGAAAATATCTAAATCTCTTTCGGCCGGAGTTTCTCCTTCAGAGAAAAGGCGTAAACCGGAAATTCCTGCAAAAGCATTTTTTGTAAAAGGTGGGTTTTCAAGAGTAGAACTGCTCAAGACTTTTAGTTGGTAATCTTGTTTTTGGAGTTCTTTGGTGAAGACCGGTTGTTGTTCTACATTCGTAAAATCATGGAAATACGTTCCCGGAATACCATACATAATACTGAAAACGCCTCCGGTAGTCATGTTTGAGCCACTATTGTGATTGTTGAAAACCTGAGCTTTTTTCGAGAAATCGAAAATATGAGGTGTGATAATACTATCATGAGAATCCAGCCTCCAAGAGTCGATAACCAAAAATAGAATATTCTTTTTCTGAGCAGAAGGTTGCGATGTGATTTCGTTTAACGGATAATGAACGGATTTATTCTCAAAACTTCTGGTTAGTTCTTTTTCTTTTCGGATGCTTTCTTCATCAACCAAACCAAGTTTGGTGAGTAGCGAATTTGCCGTAAGCGGATAATAGGAAGGATAAACGTGTTTGAATTGTGTCACCGGTCTGTAAAAATTAGAAGCAGACCAAGCATAGATCGCATGCCCAACAAAAGTAGCCAATAAGAAAAAAGTTAGTGTGGTTTTAAAGTATAGACTCACTTTTTTGCTAATAAGTTTAGCAGCGATAAAGTGAAATATAAACTGTGCTAGAATCGTCATCACGATAAACCCAATCGTAGCCAAATAATCAGACATCGAGAATTGGAAAATATCAGTAGCTCTTTTTCCGAAAATCAGGTTAAAAACAATAGGAGAGAGGTGATAACGGAATTGAGCATACACCTCAGTATCAATCTCTAAAGCGATTATCAAAATAGACATAAGTGTCCCATAAATAATCGTAGTGACTCTTTTTCTTTTGAGCAGCAGATAAAAAAGCAACGAGATAAGCAATGGTAAAGCCACCAATAGCATAAAGTGAGAAACCGTAGCTGTCACAAAATAAAGCCATGCTTTTGTATCATTGAAATCCTCCACAAAAACGATGTATTCTTTCACAATGAAGAATACGAATATCAGGTTGAATACATAAACCCAATACATTTTTTTGATGAAGTTTTTATCGATTTTTCTCATTATACTGCTCTTTTTTTTAAAATAAATCTCCGTCTTTCAAATCTTTATAAAAAGAAATTTTCTTCTCTCCTGAAAAGGCTTTGAGTTCCCAATTTCGCTCTTTTGCCATAGAAGTTTTCACTCCCATATAATCTTTGAGAATCTCATAAAGTTCTGTTGTTGAGATTTCGTCTTTGATTCTTCCTGTTTTTTTGAAATCCTCACTCACCAAGTCACTATGCCATATAAAAAACGGAACATCGAGACCTTTTTTGGTAAACGAATGTAAATAAGTGTTTTTGCTCACACTCAAACCATGGTCTGAAACGTAGATTACAATCGACCGAGTATTTTCTAGTTTTTTAATGATTTGTTCGATGACAAAATCCGTATAATAAATGCTGTTGTTGTATTCGTTAAACTCAGGATTAGCATGTTTGTCGAATACTTCAAATTCCTTCGGATAGCGACTTTTGAAAGGATAATGACTTCCGTTAAGGTGAAGGAAAATCAATCTTTTTTGGCTGTTGTCAGCTATAGATTCATTAAAATAAGGTAATAATTCCTCATCTAATCCTTTCGGATTCCAAGCGTTTACTTTGGATTGCGAAGCGATGGCAGAAATAGCATTCGTATGTACTCCGATTTTTTCTTGTGAAGAAAACCAATACGTTTTCCATTCTTGAGTATGATTAGCTATGTTAATCACGTTGTCACTGATGATTTTAGGAGAGTAATCATCAGACGGAGTAGCTTTGGAGAGCATCAACGGAACCGCCAAAATCGTATAGGCAGCAGGAGCTACCGCATTTTCGTAAATCAGTAAATTTGATTCTCTTTGATCGATAAAAGGAGTTGTTTTCCAAGGATATTTATAAAGTGATAAATTCTCTCTTCGAGCTGATTCTCCTAAAATCACTACAATATTTTCGAGATTGTTTTCCGAAAAAATCAAATCAGAATAATCGACTTTTGTATGTGTGATTTGTTTGGTTTCTTCCATAAACTTCAAAGCCTCGACAATTCTAGCCGAGTTAAACAAAGGTGTTTTGTTTAGGAATTTAGCCAAACTAGAACTTTTGTCCCATTTCTGAACGTCTTTTGTTGCCACGTATTCTACAACAAAAACAGTGTACAAAATCATCGTAGCTCCCACAAAATACTTGACTGTTTTAGCGGAATGTTCTCTGTGAGGTAAAAGTTTTTTCAACACAAACACACATAAGCCAAAAAATAAAACCGTAATCAAAACGTATGAAATATAGCCAAATAGCATTCCGCTTGCTTCGTGGGAATTGGTCAGCAAAACACTCGTAGCTTGGGTTTCGTCAAAACGGCTGTTATAAGCAAATCGAGCGACCAAAGAAGCAAAAAAGTTGATGGACAAACCTGCGAATAGTAGATAAATAAGGATTTTACCAATCAAATATCGATAAATCAAAACGCCTAAATAGAACATTCCTACAGTGAGAATAACTCTGTAGATGTTGTTAACCATGAGGTATTGCTTTGTTTCTTCGTTGATTAAAATGGTGGCAAACGATAGAACCAAAGCTAGTATTACTAAATAATACTTCTTTAATAGTAAAAGCATAGGTGGTTATCCTGTAAAACGTGCCAAAAGTATTGCTTTTTTACCTATAAAACAATTTAATGTAAATTTTGTATTAAATTGATTCTTAGTGAGTCTAATCCTTTTTAGTGGTTTTTGGGTACGAAAAAATAAAAGTCGTACTTTTGACAAAATTAAAATTTGATATGACAACCCGTTTTGAAGTTTCTGATTCTTCTTTGCCTCACGACAAAATTGCTGCTATTATCCATAACTTTTATTCTCAAGGAGAGGTTCTAGTAAAAGGAAGACGAAACGAAATCCGAATTTTTGACGTTGACGGGCAGAAACTTAATATCAAAGCTTTTAAGAAGCCAACACTACTGAATAAAATTGTGTATCGGTTTTTCAGAAAATCAAAAGCCAGACGTTCGTTTGAATTTGCGAATTTGCTGTTAAAAAACGGAATTGGAACTCCAAAACCTATTGCTTTTTTCGAAAATTTTGATGCTGTTGGTCTCACAGATAGTTATTATGTGAGCCAGCACCTCAATGCTGATTTGACCTATAGAGAATTGGTTGAAATTCCTGGTTTTCCTGATCATGAAAACATTCTCAGACAATTCACGCATTTCTCATATAAACTCCACAAAAACGGAATCGAATTTAAAGACCATTCTCCGGGAAATACGCTTATCAAAAAAGTAGCTGATGGTCAGTATGAATTTTATTTAGTAGATTTGAATCGAATGAATTTTCACAATGAAATGGATTTCGATAAACGAATGAAAAACCTTTCGAGGCTTACTCCTAAAAAAGAAATGATAAGGATAATGAGTGAAGAGTATGCGAAATTATCGGGAGAGAAATTTGAAGATATTTTTGAGAAAATGTGGTTTTATACCAAAACTTTCCAAGATAAATATTGGAGAAAAAAACGTATGAAAGCGCTTTTAAAACCTTAGATTACCCAATGAAACTTAAAGAAATTCCGCTTTCTGCCTATCATAGCTTTCGACTGAAAATGCTTTCGGTTGAAAAACTAACTACTCCAAAAAGTAATGCTATTCCCGTAATCGTGTCACTCACCTCGATTCCGTCAAGGCTTAGTAAATTGCATATTACGTTGCGTAGTATTTTAGACCAAAGTCGCCCTCCGAAGAAAATCGTACTTTGGCTTAACGAAAATCACCAATCACTCATTCCGAAAAGTCTGAAAGAGCTTGAGAGTGAAGTTTTTGAAATCCGATTTTCGCCACATACTTGTTCTCACAAAAAGTTGGTACATTCGTTAGAGCTTTATCCAACAGAGCATAT
>JBEBUB010000036.1:0-12904 GCA_040393445.1 Flavobacterium beibuense | reverse complement strand
TTGGCTGTCAAAGGCTGTGAAGAAATCCTGACAGAGGAAGATGATTTTTTTGACTATATTTGCTGTGCTGTGGGCACAGGCGGAACGATTTCGGGTATTATCAACAGCTCCAAATCACATCAAAAAGTGTTGGGCTTTCCAGCTTTGAAAGGCGACTTTTTGGATAGCGAAATCAAAAAGTTTACCCAAAAAGAGAATTGGGAACTCATCACTGCTTATCACTTTGGTGGATATGCCAAAATAAATGAAGAGTTAATCTCGTTTATAAATAAGTTCCGAGACAAAACCCACATCTCACTCGACCCTGTTTATACAGGAAAAATGTGTTTCGGAGTGTTTGACCTTATCCGAAAAGGATATTTTGAAAAAGATGCCAATATCTTGCTGATTCACACAGGTGGTCTGCAAGGCATTGCAGGAATGAACGAAAAACTAAAAAAACAAAACTTACCTTTAATCCATGTCTAGAAAGATTTACATTTTAGCAGCTGTTGTGCTGGTTCTGGCTTCTTGTAGAGGAACCAAATACACCTCTCAGACTAAAAAACCTACTCCAAAACCTAAAACAGAAAGACCTGTAGCCACCAAACCAAAACCTGCTACGCCTAAGCCCACTCAATCGTCAGAGAATCTAGAGGCAACATCGAACGTTACGGTATATGCAGATGTGGTGAAAAACTACATTGAGCAGTATAAAGAAATCGCTAAAGACAATATGAGAAATCACGGAATTCCCGCTAGTATCACACTAGCACAAGGAATTTTGGAATCTGGTGCAGGAAACGGAAAACTGGCTAAAGAAGCTAACAACCACTTTGGTATCAAATGTCATACGAATTGGACAGGTGACACCATTCGTCACGATGACGATGCAGCTCAAGAATGCTTCAGAAAATATCGTCATGCCTCAGAATCTTTTAGAGATCATTCGTTATTCTTGACTTCGAGAAGCAGATATAACGATCTTTTTAAGCTCAAAAAAGACGATTACGAAGGTTGGGCAAAAGGCCTCAGAAAAGCAGGCTATGCAACCGACCCAAAATATCCGGATAAATTGATTGGAATTATCGAACGATATGAACTCTATAAACATGATGAAGATGTTTTGGGTAAAAAGTCGAAAAAGAAAGAACCTGTAACTGAAGAAATTACAGAAGTAGCAAGCAATGGCAATACACACCGAGTAGAGCAAGGCGATACGCTATATAATATTTCTAAGCGCTATAACACTACAGTTGATGAACTTAAACGACTCAACAAAATGTCTAGTAATGATATTTCTATCGGACAAGTTTTGAGAGTAAAATAACAGGTCAATTAAGAACAACAATACATTTACATATACAAAATACATAGAAAATGAACTATCAAAGAAGCAGTCAGCTATTTGCAGAAGCACAAAATTACATTCCCGGAGGTGTGAACTCTCCGGTTAGAGCTTTTAAAGGAGTAGGCGGAAATCCGATTTTTATCAAAAAAGCCAACGGTGCTTATTTATATGACGAAGACGGAAACAGATATATCGATTACATCAACTCATGGGGGCCGATGATTCTTGGTCATGCTTATGAGCCTGTAGTGAATGCCGTAATCGAAAAAGCAAAACTCGGAACTTCGTTCGGGACACCAACCGAAATCGAAACCGAAATTGCAAAACTAGCGGTTGAAATGGTACCGAATATTGACAAAATTCGTTTTGTGAATTCAGGAACTGAGGCTTGTATGAGTGCTGTTCGTTTGGCTCGTGGATATACAAAAAGAGAAAAAGTTATTAAATTTTCGGGTTGCTATCACGGACATTCTGATGCGTTTTTGATTGCGGCAGGAAGTGGTGCTTCTACTTTTGGAGTGCCGAATAGTGCCGGAGTTACTCAAGGAGCAGCAAAAGACACTTTGCTAGCGGATTATAATTCATTAGAAAGTGTACAAAGATTATTTGACGAAAATAAAGGTGAAATCGCTGCTATTATCATCGAACCCGTAGCAGGAAATATGGGTTGCGTTCCGCCTCAAAAAGGTTTCTTGGAAGGGCTTCGCCAGATTTGTGATCAAAACGGAGCCGTATTGATTTTTGACGAAGTAATGACCGGTTTCCGTTTGGCAAAAGGTGGAGCGCAAGAATTGTTTGGCATCAATGCAGATATTGTTTGTTTCGGTAAAGTAATTGGGGGTGGTCTTCCGGTAGGCGCTTTTGCGGCTCGAAACGAGATTATGAATTGCCTTGCTCCTCTTGGTCCTGTTTATCAAGCCGGAACTTTGTCGGGAAATCCGCTTGCTATGGCTGCCGGACTGGAGATGTTGAAAGCTTTGAACAACGACAGAGAAGTTTTCAAGCGTTTAGATGAAAAAACAACGTATTTAGAGAAAGGAATTCGTGAAGTGTTGACTAAAAACAATGTTGATTTTACGGTGAACCGAGTAGGTTCGATGATTTCTATTTTCTTTGATTCTCGGGAAATTTATGACTTCAAAACCGCTGGTTATGGAGATACGCAACGCTTTAAAGATTTCTTCCACGGATTATTAAAAGAAGGAATTTACATCGCACCGTCATCTTATGAAACCTGGTTTATTACCGATGCACTTTCGTATGAAGATTTAGATTTTACGATTGAGAAAATTGGTAAGGTGACTTCGGAACTTTAGAGCTTATGAAAAGAATTGTTTTAGCATTACTGATTTCGACCAACCTGTTTGCCCAAACAGATGATTGTAAGTGTGATTATATTAAAGACTATTATCAATTGGTTTATGAGGCTGAAATCAGTTATTTGCAAAATGATTTTAATAAAGCTTACGATTTGTTGAAACAAGCCGAGAAGAATTGTGAATTACTCAATCAACCTTCAGTTTATGAAATTCCAGTTTTAGCGGAACTATCTTTAAAAAGAGGGAAGTATGAAGAGGCTTTATATTATGTTGAATTAGCTTTCACAAAAGGAATTCATGTTTCATACTTTGAAGATAATCCCGAGTATGAAGGAATAACAAAAATAGAAGGTTGGGCAGCATTAAAACAAAAATCTCAAAAAATCTATAATGAATGGTATTCAAAATTAAATCTTGATTTGAGAAATGAATTGGCAGAAATGATTAGAGAAGATCAAAGAGTTCGTCAAGGGAAAAGTCAATATGATGAGGAATTGAGAGAAGTGGATGATTATAATGAAACTCGATTTAAAGAGATTTTAGCAGAATACGGTTATCCAAATGAGCAGATAATTGGAAATTATAACATTGATGAGAAAACTGTCAATCCTGATGTTTTTGCTTTTCATATCAAAGATATTGATTACTTTAAACCGATGTTTTTGGAGTATGTAAGATGTGGTAAAGCTCCTGTAACATTATATGCTTCTCTGATTGATAGTTACGATAGACGAAATGGAGTTTTTACTTATGGAATTTATTCAAATATAACTCCTGAGTATATTGATGATTATGAAAATTTAGACCAGAGAAGAATAAATGCGGGTTTACGACCTTATAAGATGGAAAAACTCTATCAAAAATTAATGCAGGAAAAAATACAGAAACTCATAGAAATGGGTAAAGAGTAAAATAGATTAGTAATGAACATTGAATCCTACATCCGTGACATTCCAAACTTTCCGAAAGAAGGAATTGTTTTTAAAGATATAACTCCACTTCTAAATAATGCTGAGGCTAGAGCTGAGGTTTTGAAACAAATTAAAGCTAAGCTTCCTGAGGTTAAAATCGATAAAGTAGTGGGCGTAGAGAGTCGAGGTTTTTTCTTTGGAATTTTGTTGGCGCAAGAATTGGGAGCAGGTTTTGTTCCGGTTAGAAAGAAAGGAAAACTTCCGTTTGAGACAATTTCGGCTTCTTATGACTTGGAATACGGAACCGACAGTTTAGAAATTCATACGGATGCGATTCAAAAAGGAGAAAATGTTTTGATTCACGATGATGTTTTGGCAACCGGAGGAACAATTAAAGCAGTTACAGAATTAGTTGAAAAATTAGGCGGAAACATTGTTCAAGTTAACTTCTTGATGGAATTAGAATTCCTAAACGGAAGAGAGAAGATAAAAGAATACAACAGTCATTCTATACTCAAATATTGAAGCCAATAGCCAATAGTAAATAGCCAATAGTAAATAGCCAATAGCCATTAGTAAATCGTAAATAGAAGTCAAATTCGTAATTCATAAATTAAAAATTCGTAATTAAAATGAAGTTTCATACCAGAAAATGGGTAAAACCCGAAGATTTGAATGCCAACGGAACGCTTTTCGGAGGGCGGTTATTGGCTTGGATAGATGAAGAAGCAGCTCTATATACGATAGTGCAACTCGAAAATTCAAAAGTGGTAACCAAATATATGTCTGAAATCAACTTTACGGCTTCGGCCAAACAAGGTGATATCATCGAAATTGGGATGGAAGTTGTGAAATTCGGAAATTCTTCGGTTACGCTTCGAAGTGAAGTTCGAAACAAAATGACTCACGAAACCATTATTACTGTTGACCGTATTGTTATGGTAAATCTTGACGATGAAGGCAACCCTGCCCCACACGGAAAAACTAGAGTGGAATACGTTAGAGAACGACTCTCAAGAAATTTATAAGCAAAAAAGCTTCAAAAACTGTGACATCTTTAATTTAACAGCCTTCCCGTAACTAAAAAAATCTATTTTTGTAACAAATATCATTTTTCAACAACATATAATCAATTATTAAATTCAAACAAAATGAAGAAATCAGTATTATTTTTATTTGCATTCCTTTTTGTTGCTCCTTTTCAGTCGAAGGCTGATGAGGGAATGTGGTTCTTGATGTTTATCAACAAGAACATTAAGGATATGCAAAAAATGGGCTTAAAGCTCACAGCCGAAGAAATTTACAGCATCAACAACAGCAGCCTTAAAGATGCTATTGTTCAGTTCAACGGTGGCTGTACGGCCGAAATCATTTCTAAAGAAGGTCTTGTGCTAACAAATCATCACTGTGGTTATGATAAAATTGCTGAGCTTTCGACTCCTGAAAACGATTATTTAACTCACGGATTCTGGGCAAACAGCAAAAAAGAAGAATTAGCACCTAAAAATATTTCTGTTCGATTTTTTGTTCGTATGGATGACGTTACGAAAAGAATTTTGTCTTTGGTAAACGATTCTATGAGTGAAAAAGAAAGAGAAAAAATCATTAACCAAGAGATTGCAAAAATCCAAGCAGAGAATGACGAAGGCGGAAAATATATCGTTTCTGTACGTCCGTTCTTCCAAGGAAATGAATACTATTATTTTGTTTACCAAGACTTTAACGACGTTCGTTTGGTAGGAACTCCACCAGATATGATTGGTCGTTTTGGTGGTGACACAGACAACTGGGAGTGGCCACGTCACACTGGAGATTTCTCTTTATTCCGTGTTTATACAGACAAAGATGGTAATCCTGCTGAATATTCTCCTGACAATATTCCGATGAAACCTAAACATCACTTACCTATTTCTTTAGGTGGAGTGAAAGAAGGTGATTTCGCTATGATTTTGGGTTATCCTGGTAGAACAAACCGTTGGATGCCGGCTGGTGGAATTGAGCAAAACGTAAAATATGCTTATCCGGCTTGGGTTGAAGGTTCAAAAACGGCTATGGATGCTATGAAAAAGCACATGGATAAAGACCAAAAAGTAAAACTTGACTATGCTTCTAGCTACGCAAGACTAGCAAACTACTGGAAAAACCGTCAAGGTATGATTGATGCTTTGACTCAACACAATACGGCTGCAATTAAAGCAACAACCGAAGCAAAGTTTGAGAAATGGGCAAACGAGAAAAAGAACAAAGCACAATACGGAAACGTAATTGCTGACATCAATAACTACTATGCTAAGACCAATGAAAAAGCAAGACATGATAATTATTTGATGTTAATCCTTCGCTCTAGCTCATTAGCCACAACTCCTTATAGATTAGGAAGTTTCTTAATCAACTATATTAACTCAAACGAACCTAAAAGAGAAGAATTAAGACCAACTCTTGAGGCGTATTTAGAAGAAACTTATCAAAGTATGTATCTTCCTCTTGAAAGAGATGTGTTAGCAGATCAACTTAATTTATATGCTAAAAAAGGTGGAGACATTGCTCCTTTTGTAGCCGAACTAAATGCAGACACAAACGGTGATTTTGGAAAATTTGTTGACGAGGCTATCGAATACAGCATCTTCTCTTCAAGAGAAAAAGTAGAAGCTTTCTTAGAAAACCCTAAAGCAGAACTTATCACAGAAGACATCCTTTTCAGATTGTCTAACGATTTGTTCATGAAATATAGAGCTAAAACAGAAGAAGAAATGAACCAGGACGAGAAATTTGCTAAAGCTTTCCGCTTGATGGTTAAAGGTCTAAGAGAGTCGGGATTGAACAACATTCAGTATCCTGATGCTAATAGTACTTTGAGACTTACTTACGGAAAAGTGGTTACTTTACCTGCTCACCCTACTCGTCCGAATGATGCTAAAGCAAACTATTATACAACTCTGGAAGGTACTATTGCAAAACACAATCCGAAACATGATGAGTTCAACAACCCTGAGAAGTTAATCGAATTGCACAATACTAAAGATTACGGAAAATATGCTAACGAACACGGTGAGCTTCCTGTAAACTTCTTAACTGATAATGACATCACAGGTGGAAATTCAGGTTCTCCCGTATTAAACGGAAAAGGAGAGCTTATCGGACTTGCTTTTGACGGAAACATCGAAGCTATGGCTGGTGACGTAATTTTTGATGATAAATTGCAAAGAACTATCAATGTTGATATTCGCTACGTTTTGTTTATTATTGACAAATATGCGGGTGCAAAACACCTTATTGACGAACTTACTATAGTAAAATAATTTAGCGATAAATACTTCGCTTAATTTTAAAGAGCCATAAGTTACTTTCACGGTAATTTATGGCTCTTGCATTTTAAGTAAAATTAACCAAATTATATTTTGGAGTTGTCAAAATAAGGCATAATTTTGCCGTTTGAAATATTGACTTTTCAATCAATATGTGGTCAGCAAAAATAACTGCTCAGCTCTCATCTCTTTTAACAGAGAGCAAATTCTTGGTTTCAGGAATAATTTTTGTGTATGGATTCAAAACCATACTTCTCTTCTGGACTTATAAATCAAAAAACATCCAATCTCTTTAGTATCATGATACAGAAAATTGTGAAAAATCTTAGTGTTCGCACCTTAGTCTGGTCTATATCTCTTTTGTTTTTAGCATCGGTGATAGCACTCATAGTGTTTCAATCCTGGTCTAAATGGACACTTATAATCCCTATATTGTTATTGGAGTTAGTATTATATGACTCCATTCAGAGCAAACATACCTTACGTAAAAACTATCCGTTTTTAGCTCGATTCCGTTATTGGTTTGAATCTGTTCGACCTGAGTTTCGTCAGTATTTCTTTGAAGGAGAAACAGACGGAAAACCTTTTAACAGACGTCAACGTTCTATCGTTTATCAAAGAGCGAAAAACGAAAAAGAAACGATTGCTTTTGGTATGCAAGACGAACCTACACGTGTGGGTTATGAATGGGCAGCTCATTCGATTTATCCGAAAAAAGCCAATCCAGAAACTTTCCGTACACTAGTTGGAAGCAGTCAATGTAAGCAACCCTACAGCTTGAGCCTTTATAACATTAGTGCTATGAGTTATGGTGCTCTTAGCAAAACTGCCATTACTTCGCTTAATCGTGGAGCTAAAATGGGAGGTTTTGCTCACAACACCGGTGAAGGAGGAATTAGTGAATTTCACCGTCAAGGAGGAGATTTGATTTGGCAAATCGGGACTGGATATTTTGGATGTAGAAATGAAGACGGAACTTTTTCAGACACTCTTTTCAAAGAAAAATCAAACTTCCCTGAAGTGAAAATGATTGAGCTTAAGCTTTCTCAAGGAGCAAAACCGGGTCACGGAGGATTACTTCCTGCTCAAAAAAACACTCCTGAAATTGCAGCGATTCGTCATATTTTACCTTATACAGACGTACATTCACCATCTGCACACTCTGCTTTTTCGAATGCAGAAGAACTGATGTATTTTATCGGAAAAATGAGAAACCTTTCAGGAGGAAAACCTGTTGGATTTAAGCTTTGTATTGGTCGAAAAGATGAATTTATAGACATCGTAAATGCCATGGAGAAAACCGGAATCCTTCCTGATTTCATCACTCTTGATGGTGCAGAAGGAGGAACCGGAGCTGCTCCGATGGAATTTATCGATTATATTGGTATGCCTGTGGCTGATGCTTTAGTATTCGTAAGCACACTCCTTAAAGAAAGAGGTCTTCGTAAAGAAATTAAACTACTAGCATCCGGAAAAATCATCACTTCATTTGATATTGCTAAAGCTATGGCATTAGGTGCTGATGCTTGTTATAGTGCCAGAGGAATGATGTTCGCTCTGGGTTGTATTCAAGCCCTACAATGCGATAGCGGTAAATGTCCGGTTGGTATTGCTACTCAAGACAAAGCCTTATATAAAGGAATTGATATTACAGATAAAAGTTTCCGTGTGGCTAACTTCCATAAAAACACGATGAAAGCCGTAGCTGAATTTATTGGAGCTTGCGGATTTGAACATCCGCATGATGTTACTCCGGACGTATTGTTCAGAAAAACTGATAAATATAGAAACGAAAGCTTCAAAGAAATGTATTTTGATAAAAACGCTAAAGCGATATAACTTTATCACCTAAAATAAAAAAGCCGTAAAATAATAGATTTTACGGCTTTTCTTTTTGTTTAGTATCGTATAAAGAACTTCTCCTTGTTCACTTTCACCTGACTTTTACTCTTGGTTTTATAGATTTGAGGTTGGTTTGTAGCTTGCAAACGAATGATTTTTCCGTCTAAGGTCACTTCTACAGGCATTTCAAAGTTTTCTACATCGGTTTTCCAATAATAGGTAAATCCTTTTTTGGTAGGCTCAATATGAAGTTGAGGTAATTGTTTGTAGTATAAATATTGCTCAAAAACAGGTCTTAGGTTTATTCCGCTATTTGTGGTAAAATAATCAATCACATCATTCGCCTCAATGATTTGATGTTTGAAATGATTGGAATATTCTAGTAGCAATTTCCACCATTTTTCGTCATCATTCACTATGTGTCTGATGGTGTTGAGCATCAAAGCTCCTTTGTAATACATATCAGAATTCCCGGTTTTGAAGTTTACCCCAAATTGCCCCACAACAGGTCTTCGGTTTTCAACCATTCGGCTTTGACCGTTAATGTATTTCATAGCGGCTTCATAACCATAACGGCATTCTACAAAAACAGCTTCAGAATAGGTCGTAAAACTTTCATGAATCCACATATCGGCAATGTCTTTGGAGGTGATGGAATTCCCGAACCATTCGTGACCGGTTTCATGAATGATAATATAGTCAAACAACCTCCCTACTCCACTTCCGGAAGTATCCGTACCGAGATAACCTTTGGTATAGCGGTTTCCGTAGGCTACAGCACTTTGATGTTCCATTCCTAAATACGGAGTTTCAACCAATTTATAACTATCTTCAGCAAACGGATAAGGTCCGAATTTTTCCTGAAAGCACTCCAGCATCGGTTTTACATCGGCTTCAAAGTGCTTTCTGGCTTTGTTTTCATTCTCACGCAAAACCCAATAATCAATATCCAAATCATTGAGCTTGTCTGAAAAATGAACGTAATCTCCGATATTCAACGTAATGTTATAGTTGTTGATTGGGTTTTTCACTTCCCAAATCCATTGGGTGTTGTCTATAAAATGTCTATCCGCTAAAAGTCGCCCATTGCTTACAGCAACCAAATCTTTGGGAACAGTAATGGCAATAATAGCTCCTTCGTCCGGTTCGTCACTTTGAGAATCTTTGCAAGGATACCACAAACTTGCTCCTGTTCCTTGAACGGCTACACCTACGAAAGGTTTACCGTTGCTATCTTTTTTCCAGACAAAACCTCCGTCCCATGGAGCATTTTTGGCTGTTTTAGGTTTCCCTGAATAATAAAATTCAATTTGATACTTCTCTCCTTTTTGTAACTCTTCTGAAAAGTTCAGATACACAGCATCATATTCTCTAGTGTAGTTTATTTCGGTTGTCTGGTCTTCTCCTACCATTACATGAAACGGATATCGACCTTTATTCAATAAAATACGTTCCACTTCCATATTCTCAAATAAATCAAGCTGGATTCTCTTGGTATTTTCCAATACTTTAAATCCGATATGGTTAACACCCTTAATAGATTTCTCTTCAGGATTTACCGTAATATCTAAACCGTAATGCATTACATCAAAACAAGTCCGCTCAAAAGGCAAACCTCCTTGCAAGGAATCTCTTTTTGTGAAAGTCTGAGAAAAAGAGAGTTGAGTAATTAAACATAAGCCAAAAATCAATAATTTTTTCATAGTTATATTTTTATAATTTACCGCAAAGTCGCAAAGTCCGCAAAGTTTTCTTGGCGAACTTTGCAACTTTGCGGTGAAAAAACTCTATTCTATTTCCAACCTCACTTTATATCCTTCATAACCTCTGATGTTGAAAACAGTCTGATCTTCAAAAATCAAGTATTGTCCTTTGATTCCTTTGAGTTTTCCGGAATATACGGGTGTTTTCTCTAAGTTTAGCGAACTAACCTTTGTAGGATATTGCAACACCGGATAATTAATCTTTACAATGTCGTTGGAAGTAGTTTCAAAATAAGGTCGCACTTGGTCAGGTATATAAATTCCGAGTTTGGTTTTTTCGTAAGTCAAATCAAGAACAGGAATTTCATTCTGTAACATCTTTCGGAAGTTGGTTTTGTCTGAAAAATGATTTTTTAGAGCAACCTCTGTAATTCCAGCTAAATAACGATTCGGAACTTCCATCACTGTCAAAGCCTGAACAGCACCTTGGTCTATCCAACGGGTCGGAACCTGAGTTTTTCGGGTCACTCCTACTTTGAGTTCACTTGACAAAGCCAAATAAACCACATGTGGCTGTAATTGTACTCTTTTTTCGTATTCTAAATCTCGGTCTGCAATATCTAAATGAGCTTTGCTGAGTTCGGGTCTCATAATCCAGTCTCCGGCTTCTGCAGAGCGGTAAAAACAGTCATAACAAAAGCCTTGGCGGTAGATTTTTACGGGTAATTTACAACTCAAACATTCGTATCCGATATGAGTGATAGAAATGGTTTTGTCTAGCAAGGCGTTGACAGCAAGAAAATTATTTTCGAAAACCATGTAATATTGTACAGGATTTGCAAACTCAGTTTGCATTTTTGTAAGGGTGGCTTCAAATATCATTAGAAAATTACTATTTTTACGACCCTAAAGATACTAAAAATGGCTTTATCTATTATCAATTCTTTTGCCTCGTGGATTCTAAAAAAGCGAATTCATCAAATAGAATTGTTTATGAAGTATCCGAACGAAGTGCAGGAAGAGCTTCTTTTCAATTTGTTACGCAATGCAGAATATACCGTTTTAGGTAAAGAATACGGATTTTCGTCTATAAAAAGTTATGCTGCTTTTGCTGAAAACGTACCCGTTGTTACGTATGAGGAGCTTCAACCTTATATCGAAAGAGCCCGAAAAGGAGAACCGAATATCTTTTGGAATACGCCTATAAAATGGTTCGCCAAATCTAGCGGAACCACCGATGCCAAGAGTAAATTTATTCCTGTAAGCAACGAAGCTCTAGAAGATTGCCATTTTAAAGCAGGAAAAGACATGCTTTGCCTGTATTTGAACAACAACGAAAACTCTGAACTATTTACCGGAAAAAGCTTACGACTTGGAGGTAGCAAACAGCTCTATGAAGATAACAACACTTATTTTGGAGACCTTTCTGCCATTTTGATTGAAAACTTACCGATTTGGGCTGAATTCAGCAGTACGCCAAGCAACAAAGTATCCCAACTCTCTGATTGGGAAATCAAATTGGGAGCTATTATTCAGGAAACTATCAAAGAAAACGTAACCAGTTTTGCGGGAGTGCCTTCGTGGATGTTGGTATTGCTCAACAAAACTATGGAGGAAACCGGAAAAGGCAACTTGTTGGAAATATGGCCTAATGCTGAGGTTTATTTTCACGGAGGTGTAAGTTTTAATCCGTATAGAGAGCAGTATAAAAAACTATTGCCAAGTACTGATTTTAATTACTACGAAATATATAATGCTTCAGAAGGTTTTTTTGCCCTGCAAGACCTCAATCATTCTGACGAAATGCTGTTGATGCTCGACTACGGAATTTTCTACGAGTTTATTCCGATGGATACGTTCGGGACATCTAAGCAAAAAACTATTCGCCTGGCGGATGTAGAAATCGGGAAGAATTATGCTATGGTCATCACGACCAATTCCGGGCTTTTCCGTTATATGATTGGTGATACGGTTCGGTTTACTTCACTCAACCCTTATCGCATAAAAGTAACCGGAAGAACCAAACATCACATCAATGTTTTTGGAGAAGAATTGATGATTGAGAATACTGATATGGCCATTGCTGAGGCTTGTAAACAAACACAAACCGAAGTGATTGACTACACTGTGGCTCCGATTTTTATGGCCGGTAAAGAAAAAGGTTCTCACGAATGGATTATCGAGTTTAAAGAAGACCCGAAAGACATTGAGTTTTTCCACTCGGTTCTGGACAAAACTTTACAGAGTCTCAACTCTGATTATGAAGCTAAGCGAACCAACAATATGACCTTAAACCCTCCAACGATACATACTGCTCGTAAAAACTTGTTCTATGACTGGCTCAAAAAACAAAACAAACTCGGAGGGCAAAATAAAATTCCGAGACTCTCTAATGACAGAACGTATTTGGAAGAGTTGAAGGGGCTTGTTTAGTTTAAAGTTCAAAGTTTAAAGTTAGTCGCAATACCCAACTGAATACTGAGTACTGCGACTG
>JBEBUB010000035.1:0-12989 GCA_040393445.1 Flavobacterium beibuense | reverse complement strand
ATTGAATGAAGAGGTAGAACTAACAGTAGGTTTAGCAGCTACTTCAACAGTAGTAAATCCTGTATTTGTTTGGTATGATGAAGACGGAAACCTAATAACAGGAGGAGAAGACGGAGCCTTAGGATTAGGTTATCTTATACCTGGAACTTATACTTATTCTGTTGCTGTACGTGGAGACAATTTCTGTGAAAATGCTCCTACAGACCGCAGACAATTAACTTTCAAAGTATTAAGAGCAGGAGAACCTGCAGATATAACTATTGACGGAGATGGTGACCAAATTTGTTTTACAGATAGCATTACTTTTACACCTTCTAGTACAACTGTAGTAAACCCTGTTTTTAATTGGTATTTAACTAATGATACTACTTCCCCAATTTCAAACGGAGACACAAACGGAAGTATTACTTATATTATTGATACTGCTGGATCCCTTACTATTACCGGACTTGCTCCAGGCTCAACCAACACATACTTTGTAACTGTGATGGGAGACGAAGTATGTGAAAACGCAGCAGGTAATTTTGCTGAAGCTTCTGTTAGTGTTTATGACGTAGAGTCTCCAACCACAACAAATACCAATCAAACATTCTGTTTGATTGACAACCCTACTGTAGCAGATATTGTCGTAAACGAAACGGGTGTAATTTGGTATGATGCTCCAACAGGCGGAACGGCTTATGCTCCAACCACAGCTTTAACAAATGGTATATACTACGGAGTTTTAATTTCTGCTGAAGGTTGCGAAAGCTCTGAACGACTAGAAGTAACCGTTACTGTAGGCAATGCTGAGACACCAACAACGACAGATACGATTCAAGATTTTTGTTTAGTTGATAATCCAACTGTAGCAGATATTGTCGTAAACGAAACGGGTGTAATTTGGTATGATGCTCCAACAGGCGGAACGGCTTATGCGGCAACAGAACCTCTAACGACAGGTAGTTATTACGGAGTTTTAGTTTCTGCTGAAGGTTGCGAAAGTGCTGAACGACTAGAAGTAACCGTTAATGTAGGTGATGCTGACACGCCAACAACTTCAGATACTGCTCAAGAATTCTGTTTGGCAGATAACCCTACTGTAGCAGATATTAATGTTAACGAAGCAGGAGTAATTTGGTATGATGCTCCAACAGGCGGAACAGCGTATGCTTCAACAGACGTTCTTACTACAGGAAGTTATTATGGTGCACTCGTATTCGGAGAATGTGAAAGTTCAACTCGTTTAGAAGTAAACATCACCGTATATGATAACCCTACTCCAACAGGAGAAACTGAACAAATATTCTGTATAATTGATCAGCCTACTGTTGCTAATATCGTAGTAAATGAACCAGGAGTAATTTGGTATGATATGCCAACTGGTGGAACACCTTATTTGCCTTCAACTTTACTAGTTAATGAAACTACTTATTACGGAACAATTATCTCAGCAGGAGGTTGTGAAAGCACCACAAGACTTGCTGTAACTGTTACCTTGATAGAAGCACAAACTCCTACAACAGATGAAACAAATCAAAACTTCTGTTTAGTAGATAACCCAACCATAGGTGATATCGTTGTAAACGAAACAGGTGTAATTTGGTATGATGCCCCAACAGGTGGAACTGCCTTTAATTACTCTGTTGCTCTTACAGACGGAATGACTTATTACGCAACCCTAGTAACTCCTGAAGGTTGTGAAAGCACTACAAGACTTGCTGTAACCGTAAACGTTAATGATGCTCAAACACCAACAACATCAGATACTACACAAGATTTCTGTATTGTTGATAATCCGATTGTAGGTGATATTGACGTAAACGAAGCGGGAGTAATTTGGTATGATGCTCCAACAGGTGGAACAGCTTATGCGGCTACAGATGCTCTTGAGAACGGAACTTATTATGGCGTACTTGTTTCTCCAGAAGGTTGTGAAAGCTCTATTCGTCTTGAAGTGATTGTGACAGTAAACGAAGGTGGTGCCACATCTCTTACAACAGACCACACCGGAGAAATCTGTTTAGACACCGTAATAACCTATACTACAGATTCAGGACAAAGTAACTATCAGTGGGAAATTGGTGGCGGACAAATTGTTTCAGGCGGAACTACTCAAGACAACTTTGTCGATGTGTTATGGACAGAGCCAGGAAGCAATTATGTAGCTATCACTTATGACCCAAGTAACGGATGTTACCTAGGCGATACTGCTATGTTATCACAAGAAGTTATAGTTTGTGCAGATATAGATATTGCTAAAGAGGCAAACAACCTTACTCCGATGATAGGAGAAGAAGTAATCTTTACGATTACAGTTACTAATTCTGGCCCGAATGACTTTGAAGATGTGATTATATCAGAGGAAATTCAATCAGGATTCCTATTCATAAGTTCTGATGCTACTCTTGGAGAATACAATCCTTTAACAGGTATCTGGCAAATAGATGTATTACCAGCAAATGAGATAGCTATACTTAAGATAATTGTACAAGTACTAAGAGAGGGTGATTATTCAAATACGGTTAGAGTGACTAATTCTACTCCGATAGACAAAGACCCTGACAACAATGAGGATACTGTTATACTTGAACCTAGATGTTTGTATGTATTCAACGAATTCTCTCCGAATGGAGACGGGCAAAATGAAACTCTGTTTATCTCTTGTATTGAAGAATATCCAAATAATGAAATCAAAGTTTTTGATAGATATGGAAGCTTAGTATTCAAGCAAAAAGGGTATGACAATAATTGGAATGGTGTTGGAAATACAGGTGGTGTTTCAAAAGGAGAAGTACTTCCTTCTGATACTTACTATTATGTATTGGATTTGGGAGACGGTAGAAAACCAAAAACAGGATGGTTATTTATTATCAAGTAAACATCTAAAGTATATTAAAAAGACTTATAACTATTAATTGAAAGATTATGAATAAGAAATCATCATTATATAAAGTTTTTGCGATTTTTATAGGACTCCTTTCCTTGGAAATGTATTCGCAACATCGTCCTCAATACACACAATATATGTATAACACCATGACAGTTAATCCGGGTTATACGGGAAGCTTAGGAACTCTCTATGCTCTGGGCACCTATAGACACCAATGGACAGGAATAGATGGAGCTCCGGTAAGCCAGAACTTAGCTGTTCATTCACCTCTTGGGGATGAAAATATAGGATTAGGACTTAATTTGATTAACGAAACCTTAGGCCCTGCGAGTCAGGTTTTTGCAGATGCCAATGCTTCTTACAGCATTAGAGTATCTCAAACAGCACAAATAGGATTCGGTTTAAAAGCAGGTATTAAACTATTGAATGTAGATTTTAGTAAAGGAAGTTACTTAGACCCAAACGACCCTTTGCTTTCTCAAAATATAGACAATAAAGTAAACCCAACTATTGGAGCCGGAGCTTATCTTTATTCTGATAAATGGTATATTGGTCTTTCTGTACCTGATTTTATATCAGATAAGTTTTTTGACGAAGATTCTAATTCTGTTGCTAAAGAAGAAATTCAATATTACTTGATTGGAGGTTACGTATTCGACTTATCTACAGAACTTAAATTCAAACCGGCATTATTAGCACAATATTCTGAAAATTTGCCTTTCACGGTAGATTTCTCAGCCAATTTCCTAATCAAAGAACGACTTGTTTTGGGAGCTGCTTATCGTTATAATGATGCTATCAGTGGTTTAGCCGGTTTTTATTTGAACGAAAGTTTCTTTGTAGGTTATTCTTATGACTACACTACCAGCGAATTTACTAATTACACAAAAGGCTCTCACGAAATTGTGCTTACATACACTTTACCATCAAAAGGTAAGTCTGTTTATTCACCGAGATTCTTCTAAAATTTATACAAGATGAAAAAGTTACTATCAATTACCCTATTATTTGCTTGTGGACTAGTTTTCTCACAGAGCAAAATTAAAAAGGCAGACAAACTTTTTAATGAAAATAATTTTTTGGAAGCCGTAATTATTTATGAAGATTACATCTCAAATAATCCGAAAGCAGAGGCAGATAAGGATCTTTTACTTAAAATAGGAACGGCTTATTACAATATCAATGAGCACAGAAAAGCAATTGCACACTTCCAAAAGGCTTATGCATCTTCCGGACTGCAACAACCTTATTTATCTAGATATGTAAGAAGCCTTAGAGCTATAAGAGAATACGATAAAGCAGACGAAATCTATCTAAACTACCTTAAAACAAGAGGTGATAGAATGGAGATAGAAAAATTTGAAAAAGAAGTAGCTGCATTTAGAGAACTCTTAAATTCAGAGGAAGAATCGAGATTTACTATCTTCAATCTTGAAGTAAACTCAGATAAATCAGATTTTGGAGCTGTCTTTTTTAATGAAAAAGTAGTTTTCTCATCAGCTCGAGAAGATATGGGGGTTGTAAAGGAGCTTTATGAGTGGAACAAACAACAATACCTGAGCCTTTATATAGCAGACCGCTCTGAGCATGGTGAACTTTCAAACATTGAGTTGTTCTCTAAAGAAATTGCCTCAAACTATCACGATGCTACTTTCTGCTTTGCTCCAGACGGGACTACTGTTTATTTTGCTTCGAGTAACCTAAAAAAAGGAAATAAAATGGCTCTTGATAAGAGTAGAAAAAATCATTTTAAACTTTATAAAGGACAACTTAAAGACGGCAAAATTACTGATAAAGAAGAATTGTTTTTCAACAGTGATGACTATTCAACAGGACATCCTGCTATGAGTCCGGACGGGAAATATTTGTTCTTTGCCTCAAACAGACCGGGAGGTTTTGGTGAAGCAGACATCTATTATTGTGAAATTTATGAAGACGGATTGTTATCTGAACCTCGTAATGCAGGTGGTAATATCAATACTTCAGGTAATGATGTGTTTCCTTTCTTCTCTAGCGAAAATGTACTTTATTTCTCTTCAAACGGACATCAAGGTTTTGGAGGTTTAGATATTTATGAAAGTGAATTCACTGAAGAACAAGGATTCTCTAAAGCTGTTAATCTCGGAAAAGTGGTTAACACATCATTTGATGATTTTGCAATGGTTTTCCATAAAGACAACAAAAACGGGTATTTCTCATCAAATAGATTAAACGGTAAAGGAGATGATGATATTTATGCCTTCTATAGAAAACCAATTCCGTGTGATCAATTTGTTACCGGAACTATTAGAGATAAAGCTTCTAAAGAGTTTTTATCTGATGTAACAGTTGTTGTAAAAGACAGTCTGTATAACGTAATCTATGAAGTAAAAACAGATGAAGAAGGAAAGTATGAAGTGAAAATCCCTTGTGACCAAAAAGTAGAATTGGTTTTCAGCAAAGAGCAATATATAACTAAAACAATTCCACAAGAAATTGGTACGGTCGATGGTGAATACATCACGCTAGATGTTGAGCTTGATAAATTCGAAGATCTTATCGTAAAAGATAAAAGAACCGGAATGGAAAAAATCAATCTTGAACCTATTTATTTTGAATTCAACAAATGGGATATCACTCCGGAGGCCGAAATTGTCTTAGCCAAAGCTCTGGAAGTTATGGAGATTTTCCCAGAAATGGTCATTAAGATAGAATCACACACAGACTCCAGAGGTAGAGACTCTTATAATATGGAACTCTCAGACAAGAGAGCTAAATCTACTCAAGCCTATTTATACTCTAAAGGAATTGCAACAGAACGTATCGAAAGTGCAATCGGGTATGGAGAATCAAGATTACTCAATGAGTGTAAAGATGGTGTGAAATGTACAGAAGAACAACACGACATAAACAGACGTTCTGACTTTGTAATCCTTAAAAGATAAAATCGAACCCCTTTCAGAATTCTTAATTTTTCAAAAAGGAAGGCAAATGCCTTCCTTTTTTGTATTAACAACTATCATTTAACAATATTAGCAAGTATATTTACATCATAAAACACACAAAATCAATATATTACATCCAATTAAGAGTCAAATCTAAATCAAAAACATACTTCATTTTTAAAATTTAATATTAAAAAATTAATAAAACACAACTATTTTATCCATTTTACAATAATTTTATATCTTTGCATCTTGTAAGCCACACCACTAAATGCTTACAACACCTAAAAATAATTAACTATCAATCTAAAAAAATGAAGAAAATTTTAATCACCACCGCATTTTTTGCGTTTGTCGTTGTGGCAAATGCTCAGGTAGGAATTGGAACTCCTACACCAGATTCTGCAGCAGCACTAGATGTTGAATCACCTAAAAGAGGTATGTTAATACCAAGGGTTTTATTAACTGATACAACCGAAAATGGCCCTATCGATGTTGACTCAGCAGATATGCCAGAAAGCTTATTAGTTTACAATGAAAATGAAGCAAATGATGTAACCCCGGGCTTCTACTATTGGGTAAAAGGCACTCCAGACCATTGGGAAAGAATTGTGAATCAAGAACAACTAGATGAGGTAATCAACCAGTTGTACCAAAATTTTGAAAATTTTCATGAGCTAATTAATTATATAGCTCCAACCAATCCGGATGCTCCAACCCCTGCTGCTTACACACACCACACTGTAGTATGGAATGAAGTAACGGAAACTTTCCAATTTGTAAAACATGATGGTGACCAATATTACACCACAGATATTGATTTATTATCTTTAGTTCAAGACTTAGAAACCGACACCCATATTGTAGATGCAAATACAGGAAGTACTGCTGGTGGAGATCTTGAAATTATTTTCTCTTATGAGCACGAGCTTTATATTAAAGACCCTGCAAATAACGATCCTGATTTGATGAATATCACTCAGGCTATTATTGACTCTATCGAGGGTAACACAAATCTTCAAAATACAATTACCAATCTATTTGAAGGTGGAGCATCTGTATTTTACGGAACAGCTAATGGTACTTTCGCAACTCCTGTATTATATTATTTACTAGCTGGTGTTCCTACACGTATCGACACAGCTGTTGTATTAGACGGTATCAAAAATGCTGATGATTCTCAAATCAGAGAAATCAAAGATGAATTAGGAAACAACTACAGCACCGTAGTTTATACAGGTGACACATGGGTAGATAACAAGAAAATCTACAGAGGAGTTTATTCAGCTACAGTGACTGGAGGTTCAGCTTTACTTGCAGCTCCTATCAACTTAGATCCTTCTAACAGTTTTACAGCAATGGGTAGCGTAGTAAGCATCCGACTATTATCTGACGCAGGAAATAACATCATCAATACAGCAACTACTGATGTTGTTCTTAATCCGATTGCAAAAACATTGAATTTCCGTATTGGAACCGGTGGTATGTATGTCGTTCTTGAGCCTTCAGACTTAAATATCAAAGTTTTAGTAGAGTTCTCCGCAGACGAATAACATCCGTCTCTATATTGTTGTATAACTTTGGGAAGTATAATAATTTCATTATATTTCCCAAAGTTTTACCACATTTAATCGTTTTTCTTTTCTAACAAAGAATAAGCTATGAAGAATATACTTATTAATGCTGTCTTTTTACTATGGGGAGTAATAGCAGTAGCACAAGTAATAATTGGCGGTGAAGATGGTACCCCCAACCCTCACGCGATGCTCGAAGTAAAGTCTTCTGAAAAAGGGTTTCTTCCTCCAAGAGTTGAATTACAAGCTACAAACCAAGCTGACCCTCTCACTAGTTTTACCTCAGCTGCAGGGATAACAGTTTACAATACAGCCTCAGCAGGAGCAGGAGCTACAGCGGTGTCACCGGGTTATTATTATAACGACGGTGCCAAATGGATTCGGCTGGTAAATGATGCTGAAAACGGGCTTCATACCCAAACCGGAACAGTAAAATTAGGCGGTGAACTTACAGAAAACACCACTATAGATACAGATAATCATGACTTAGCTATCACAGACCTCGATAAAATCACTGTAAACTCTCGCAATGATCTTAATAATCAAAACATAGTATTAGCACATAACAATACCGGAGTTTTAAATACTGTAGATGCTAAAACGTTTGCACTTGCTAAAAACAATACTGTTTATAAAGCTAAGTTTAAAAATAATGTTAGCCTATTAAGCCTTTCTTTAGGTTCATGGCATGCTGTGGATTTTAGCAGTGCTGATGAGTCTTTTCATACTGGAGCAATTTCTCCAGTAGCAGCTAACGGAACCTTAACCATACAAGAATCTGGAATTTATGCTTTAGGATATTACTTCCGTAAGGGCACAGGTATAGATATTGGATTGATTGCTATAGGTTCAGGACTACGTATTGTTAAAAACAATGACAATAACAATCCTTTAGATTTTAGACCATTTGCTCAGATTATAAATATAGTCTTAGCTCAAGTAAGCGTTTCTCAAGGTGAAATTAATAGTGTCTATAAATTGAACGAAGGAGATACACTTACCTTTCAATTGAATGTAGGTGTTTTAAACCTAGGACTATTAGCTAGTTCTGAAGCTCACATATACCTATATAAAATTTCTGACTTAGTGGATTAATAACAATAAAAGCCATATGAAAGTACAGCCATTAATATTACTATGCTTGGCAGCCATATCTGGTTATTCTCAGTCGTTAGATATGCATAATCATGGGGTACTTCAAGTAGAACCTAATGGGTTATTATCGGTTAAATCAAATTTCTATAATTCAGAAACCGGAGAATACGAAAACAACGGAGAAGTTATTTTTGCCGGTGATTTCAACAATGACGGGATTACAACTTTCAACCCAAATCACCAAGGATATACTCGATTTCAAGGCCTTTCACCGCAACAAATCACAGGAAGTTTCCCGGCAGATTTTTTTGATGTCTTGTTTCAAAACAATACGACTCAACCTGCCTTTTTACTCTCCGGAGATATAGCCATTAGTGGTAATGCAGATTTTATGGCCGGAATCGTTTATAACACCGGAAATATTCTTTTCCTCTCAGGAGCTACTCACACCAACACAGACCACAACAGTCATATTGATGGATTGGTGCAAAAAGCAGGTGCAGAGACGTTCCGTTACCCAATCGGTAATGGAGGCTTTTATCGGTTTTCTGAGATTTCAGCCAACGGAAACCTAAATGCTCTTTTTTCCAGTCAATATCATTTCGAGAATTCAGACCCTTTTTATCCGCATTCGCAAAAAGAAGAAACGATTCAGTTTATTGACAACACAGAATATTGGGAGCTTTATAAAGAAGAAGATTCAGAAGATGTGTTGCTCATCTTGAGTTGGGACGAAGCCACTACTCCATCACAAATCACAAATTCATCCACTATCCACATTATTCGTTGGGACACTAATGAAAACCGATGGATAAGTGAAGGAGGAGTCATTGACTACGAGACCAAAACAGTAACGACTATTGCTCAAGTTGGAGGATACGGAGTTTTCACTTTAGCAGCAAGCGATGACGACCTACCTGAAGATGACGACCTTATTATTTATAATGGGGTCAGCCCTAATGATGACGGAGATAACGATTATTTCGAAATCGAAAATATTCAAAAATATCCGGAAAATCGTGTAGTGATTTTTAACCGTTGGGGAATTAAAGTATTTGAAACCACTAATTATGACAGTAGAGATAACGTATTCAAAGGATATTCAGATGCTAGAGCTACACTAGGTAGTGGTCTATTGCCTACAGGTACTTATTTCTATATTTTGGAGTACACCAAAACAACCACCGATGGCAACTCCAAAAAAATCAAACGATCAGGTCATCTTTACTTAAAAACTGATTAACACCTTACTTAACTATGCCTATTAAATTCATAAAACATATACTGTGGCTATTGGCAATCACACAAGTGCAACTCTATGCACAACAAGATTCCCAGTACACCCAATATATGTATAACACAATAAGCATCAATCCGGGGTATGCAGCCACTAGAGATGCTTTTGGAGTGTTTGGCATGTACCGAACCCAATGGATAGGTCTCGACGGAGCTCCTTCTACAGGTCTTTTTGCTGTTGAATATCCTGCCAATGACAGAGTAGGGCTTGGTCTTACTTTTACTAGTGATAAAATCGGAATTTCTCAAGAGAGTACGCTATCTGCTGATTTTGCATATACTATTCCGGTTTCTGAAGATTACAAACTATCATTTGGTGTAAAAGGAACTTTGCATCTAATGAGTGTAGAATATTCTAAACTTAACCTATCAAGCCCTACAGACGTAGTGTTTCAAGATGATATTTTGAATCGTTTTTCGCCTAACGTAGGGACCGGAGTCTATTTCTATTCTCACAAATTCTATACAGGTATATCTATTCCAAATATTTTGGAAACCAAACATTATAACCATAATGATGTAGAATCTTTGGCTAGAGAAAAAATGCACGGTTATTTCATCACCGGTTATGTCTTTGACGTAGATGCTGATTTGCTTTTAAAACCAGCTTTGCTTACAAAAGCCGTTAGTGGTACTCCTCTTCAAGTTGATGTTTCGATGAATGCTTTGTTTAAAGAAAGATTTACTTTGGGTGTTGCTTACAGATGGGATGCTGCTGTGAGCGGATTAGCGGGATTTCAGATCGACAAAAATTGGTTTATCGGATATTCCTATGATGCAGAAACCACCAAAATGGCAGATTATAATTCAGGAACTCACGAAATATTCTTGAGATACGAATATCAGTTATTCAAAAAGCCTGAAAAAATATTATCACCACGATTTTTTTGATATAAAGACGATTTTTCGTAACTTGTATCCAGAAAAACTATTCCTCCATTCTTAAAAATGGACCTTAAAACTTATAATTATGGAAAATCGTGTAGAAATATTTTCAGGAAGTGAAGTAGAAGCCTTAGCGGCTAAAAACATTTTAGAGCGAAATAACATTCAGTATGCAGAACGAAACGACATTCAATCTGCTATCGGAGCAGGTTTCGGTACGGTTGACAAAGCCGTACATTTATTTGTCGATGCTCCAGATGCTGAAGTAGCTAAACAATTACTTCGAGATTTAGAATAAAAAAGTGGCTCTGTAGAGCCACTTTTTTGTTTTATAACTTATTTCCGTAAGCTAGATCTCCAGCATCGCCTAATCCCGGAACAATATATTTTTTGTCGTTTAGCTTTTCGTCGAGTGTAGCAATCCAAAGATGGCAACTATCAGGAAGGTTTTTTTGTAAATATTCCACTCCCTCCGGAGCAGCAATCACAGCTGCAACATGAATTTCTTTAGGTTGTTCTGTTTTGAGCAGTTTTTCATAAACAGCTACTAATGATTGTCCGGTAGCAAGCATGGGGTCAACCAAAAGCAGGATTTTATTCTCTATCGTAGGCACCGCTTGATATTCTACTCTGATTTCGAAATAATCATCGTTATTCGGATGATGTCTATAAGCAGAAACAAATCCATTCTCTGCAAAGTCAAAATAGTTTAAAAACCCTTGATGTAAAGCCAATCCGGCTCTCAAGATTGAGCAGATTACAATTTTGTCACTCAGCTCAAAAGTGTTTTTCACGCCAAGCGGAGTCGTGACAGCTACAGGCTTATAAGTGAGGTTTTTACTAATTTCATACGTCATAATCTCTCCTACTCTTTCGATATTCCTGCGAAATCGCATACTGTCATTTTGAATATTGACATCTCGTAATTCAGATAAAAAATGATTTAGAATACTGTTATTTTCAGATAGATAATGAATTTGCATACAAATAAAATTAGTTTGATAAAGGTATAAAAACTATCTTTGTGAGCAAATTTATAAATTATGTTTTCAGAATTAGCTTTTTCCGTTTTTGAGGAATCTATCAATGATTATCACAAGTTTGATGATGTAAATCAGCCAATTAACAACCCTTATCCGAAGGATAAAATCGAACATTTATTATATCTAAAAAACTGGATTGATACGGTTCAATGGCATTACGAAGACATTATCAGGGACCCGAATATCGACCCGGTTGAGGCTTTGAAGCTAAAACGTAAAATCGATGCTTCAAACCAAGAACGTACGGATATGGTAGAATATATTGATAGCTATTTTCTAGGAAAATATAAAGACGTTCAAGTAAAACCAGATGCTAAAATCAACTCTGAGAGTCCGGCTTGGGCTGTAGATAGATTTTCGATTCTAGCACTAAAAATTTACCACATGAATATCGAAGCTACTCGTGAGGATGCTTCAACTGAACACAGAGCCAAAAGTCAAGAGAAATTGAACGTACTTTTGGAACAGAAAAAAGATTTATCTACAGCGATTGATGATTTATTGTCAGATATCGAACAAGGAAACAAGTTCATGAAAGTGTACAAACAGATGAAAATGTACAACGACGAAGAACTAAATCCTGTTTTATACAAAAAATAGTTGACAGCTACCCAGTCGCAGTCTACAGTTTTAATAGCTGCAAACTGCGACTGTAAACTGTAAACTTCGACTAAAAAATGAAACATATCTTAGTCATAAGGCTTTCTGCAATGGGTGATGTCGCTATGACTGTGCCTGTGATCCGAGCACTTACTGAGCAACACCAAGTCAGAGTGACAGTGGTTTCAAGACCTTTTTTTGAGCCTTTTTTTAAAGATATCAAAAACGTAGCATTCTTTGCGGTCGATACACAAAACAGACACAAAGGCTTTTTCGGTCTTTATAGACTTTTCCAAGACTTAAAAACCAAGAATGTTGACTATGTAGCAGATTTGCATAATGTTTTGCGTTCTAAAATAGTTGGTACTTTCTTTAAACTCTCCGGTAAAAAAGTCGTGACTTTAGACAAAGGACGACAAGAAAAAAAAGCCCTCACCAGACCCGAAAATAAAATCCTCCAACCTCTAAAACCGATGCATCAACGCTATGCAGATGTTTTTACAGAACTTGGTTTTAAGGTAGATTTATCAAACCCGAAATTTCCTGAAAAGAAAAATCTAAGTCGTAAGGTAGTAGAAAATCTTGGAGGTTTTGCTCAAAAAAACATCGGGATTGCTCCTTTTGCGCAATACGACACCAAAACCTATCCGATAGATTTGATGCAACAAGTGATTGACAAACTATCTCAAAATCCGGAAAA
>JBEBUB010000034.1:0-13472 GCA_040393445.1 Flavobacterium beibuense | reverse complement strand
TTAAACAAACCGGTTGACAAAGAAGAGTGGTTTATGTCTCCTCAAACGGTGAATGCTTATTTCAATCCTTCGTTTAACGAAATCGTTTTCCCTGCTGCTATTTTGCAACCTCCTTTCTATGATTACAAAGCTGACGAAGCCGTAAATTATGGAGGAATTGGAGCTGTTATTGGTCATGAAATCTCTCACAGTTTTGACGATTCAGGTTCTCGATATGACTCAGACGGAAACCTGAAAGATTGGTGGACAGAAGAAGATTTAAAACAATTTACAGAACTTGGTGGAGCTTTGGCAGATCAATATAGTGCTCTAGAGCCACTACCGGGAATTTTTGTAGATGGGAAATTTACGCTAGGTGAAAACATTGGAGATCTTGGCGGAGTAAATGCTGCTTATGACGGATTACAAATCTATTATGCAGAAAACGGAAGACCTGATCTTATTGACGGATTCACTCCCGAGCAACGTTTCTTTATTTCGTGGGCAACGATTTGGAGAACAAAATCTAGAGATGAATATATTAAAAATCAAGTAAAAACAGACCCTCATTCACCAGCACAATATAGAGCTTATGTGCCGTTACAGAATGTTCAGTCTTTTTATGATGCTTTTGAAATTAAGGAAGGAGACGGAATGTATATCGCTCCTGAAAACCGAGTAAAAATTTGGTAATTACCAATTTATTATACTAAAAACGGACACCTTTAAAGTGTCCGTTTTTTTATTGTATAATTTTGAAAAACTACGACAAAGCCACATCCAAACTCATCATAATCACAAACCCAAAAATAAAACCAAGGGTAGCGATATCTGTATTTTTATCTTGTTGGGTTTCGGGAATTACTTCTTCGATAACCACAAAAATCATAGCTCCGGCTGCAAAAGCCAAAGCATAAGGAAGTATAGGAGTAAAAAACGAAACCGCTACTGCTCCTAATACGGCTGCTACAGGCTCAACCAAAGCAGAAGCTTGTCCGTAGAGAAAACTCTTTTTACGACTCATTCCCATACGTCTAAGCGGAATAGCAACGGCAACTCCTTCCGGTAAATTCTGAATCCCGATTCCGATAGCAAGAATAACCGCTCCGGCAATACTAGCTTCAGGAACTCCCAGAGCTACGCCTCCGAAAAGTACTCCCACAGCCAAACCTTCGGGAATGTTATGTAAAGTAATGGCTAATGTCAATAATGTTGTTTTTTGCCATTGGGTTTTTACTCCTTCTTTGTCTGTTTCTTTGAAATTAATGTGTAAATGTGGTAAAGCTTTGTCTAAACCAAACAAAAATAAAGCCCCCAACAAAAACCCGATAGCAGCCGGAAGCACTTTGGTGAAGCCTTCACCTTGGGTCATTTCGATAGCAGGAGAGAGTAAACTCCAATAACTGGCCGCTACCATAACTCCGCCTGTAAAACCAAGCATTCCGTCAAGGAGTGTCCGGTTCATATTTTTGAAAAAGAACACAAACGAAGCTCCAACTGCAGTGAGAAACCATGTGAAAAGTCCGGCTAAAAGCGCTGCCCAAACAGGACCAATGGATTCCATATAAGTGAGTATACTATCAAACATATTAAAGCTGTTTTACAAAAATATTATTAGCAACCATGTGTGAAACAGTCATTTGTTCGTCATCTATGACCAGTTTTAATGATTTGTCAAATTCTTCTTTTTCAGTGATTTGTAAGGTTGTTCCTAACGAAATATTCTGTTTGTTCAAATATTGTAAAAAACTCGAAGAACTGTCTTTTACACCAACACAAATTAGATTTTGTTGTAGCGGAGCATCAGCCAAAAGTTGACGAGTAAGTTTCGGGATTTCTCCGTTTTTATTCGGGATTGGGTCTCCGTGAGGATCTTCTGTCGGGAAGTTCAGAAATTCATCTAATCTGTTAGTGAGTTGTTCTGATTTGATGTGTTCGAGTTGTTCGGCTATATCGTGCACTTCATCCCAAGAAAAGTGTAGTTTTTCAACTAGAAACACTTCCCACAAACGATGTTTTCTGATGATATTTACAGCTGCTTTTTTTCCTTTTTCCGTAAGGGAAACGCCTTGATATTTCTTGTAAGAAACCAAATCTTTCTCAGCCAATTTCTGAACCATATCGGTTACAGAAGAGGGTTTGCTGTCCATCACATTTGCAATAGCATTCGTGCTTACTACAGCCTCTGATTTTAGAGAAAGATGATATATAATTTTTAGATAATTTTCTTCTGAATGTGTCATATTAAGCTTTTTAGCTCTTATTATTTGATAACAAAAGTAATCGATTTTACTTAAAAGTAAAAATAAATTTAGATAAGGCTAAAATTTAGACTGGTTATAAAAAAACCCGATTTACAAAATCGGGTTTTAATAGAAGAATATTTTTTAATTATTTGTTTCTGATGTGCTCATCATACATAGCATAACTTTCTTCCAAAATTTCAAGAGCAAGATCTTTACCCAAGAATTCTTCAACCACAACCACTTTGTTCTCTAGTTTTTTGTAGTCTTCAAAAAAGCTACGTAACTCAGCAATAGCATGTGGAGGAAGTTCAGAAATATCGTTGATGTGGTTGTATGTAGGGTCTCCGGCTGAAACAGCGATTAGTTTGTCATCGGCTTCGTTTTGATCCATCATTCGCATTACTCCAATAACTTTAGCAGGAGTCATACACATCGGAACCACTTTAATTTGAGAGATTACCAAGATATCTAGTGGATCTTTATCATCACAATAAGTCTGTGGAATAAACCCGTAATTTGCAGGATAATAAACCGAAGAATAAAGTACACGGTCAAGAATCAAAAGACCACTGTCTTTGTCTAACTCATATTTTGCTCTTGAACCTCTAGGGATTTCGATGATTCCGTTTACAATTCCTCTGTCTTTTGTTTTAGGGTTTACGTGATGCCACGGATTAAAATATTGTTTCATTTTTTATGTAATCGTTTAAATTGTTATTCGTTTTTAAATTAAGATTTTAAAGGTATATTCTGTAAAATTTCCAATACAAACTTCCAGTATTTTTGAGCAGATGAAATGCTTGCTCTTTCGTCCGGAGAGTGAGCTCCTTTGATAGTTGGCCCAAACGAAATCATATCCATACCCGGATAGTTGGTTCCTAGAATTCCACACTCTAACCCAGCATGACAAGCCACAACGTGAGGTTTGCTTCCGTTTTGTTTTTCGTAAATCGGAACCAAAACATCCAGAATTTCTGAATTTGCATTGGGTGTCCAACCCGGATAAGAACCTGAGAAAGTCACTTCTGCACCAAAAAGCTCAAAAGCCGAACGAAGAGCATTTGCCAAATCAAATTTTGAGCTTTCAACAGAAGAACGTGTCAAACATTGAATCGAAATTTGTCCGTCTTTTACGACAACTTTAGCAATGTTATTCGAAGTTTCTACCAAATCTTCAAAGTCAGGACTCATTCTATACACTCCGTTGTGAGCAGCATAAATAGCTCTGAGAAGACCTTCTTGAACACCTAATTCCATTACAGACTCGGGTAGGGGAGCCTCTTCGATTAGAATCTCTAATTTTGGTTCGGTAGTTTTATATTCAGCTTTTATATCAGCAATTACTTCTTGTATTTCTGATTGGAATGCTTCGTGGAAAATTCCTGAGATAATTACTTTCGCAACACTTTCTCTAGGGATTGCATTTCGAAGGCTGCCTCCGTTGATTTCCGCAATTTGTAATCCGAAGTTTTCGAATCCGTCAAACAAAAGACGGTTCATAATTTTGTTGGCATTCCCCAAACCTTTGTGAATGTCCATTCCGGAGTGTCCTCCGTTAAGACCTTTTACGGTAATAGTATATCCAACAGAATTTTCAGGAACTTCTTCTGAATTGTAAGTTCTTGTTGCTGTTACGTCAACTCCACCAGCACACCCGATATCGATTTCGTCATCTTCTTCAGTATCTAGGTTAAGGAGGATTTGACCTTCAAGCATTCCGCCTTGAAGGCCCATAGCTCCTGTCATTCCGGTTTCTTCATCAATAGTGAAAAGTGCCTCGATAGCAGGATGAGGAATATCTGTACTCTCCAGAATAGCCATAATCGTAGCTACTCCTAAACCGTTATCTGCTCCAAGAGTGGTTCCTTTGGCTCTCACCCAGTCACCATCTACATACATTTCGATTCCTTGTGTGTCAAAGTCAAAAACCGTATCGTTGTTTTTTTGATGAACCATATCCAGATGCGATTGCATCACGATGGTCTTACGGTTTTCCATTCCTTGGGTAGCCGGTTTTTTGATGATTACGTTCCCAACGTGGTCTTTAATGGTTTCTAGACCTAATTTTTGCCCAAAATCCATCATAAAAGCAATTACTTTTTCTTCCTTTTTTGACGGACGAGGAACCGCATTCAAATCGGTAAACTTATTCCAAAGCTCTTTGGGTTCTAAATTTCGTATTTCCTGATTCATAATTCCATTTTTATAAGGCTGCAAATATACTTAAAATGCCCGACTTTTCGGGTCGGGCATCGAAGAAACTATTTATAATTTTCTTTAAAATTATTTTTTTTCGTTTACTTTTTTTGAAAGTTCCATTGAGATAGCAGAACGTTCTAATTTCAGTTTTCCTGACATGGTTTCGATAACTACAGAATCATCATAAAGTTCAGCGATTTTACCGTGAATACCACTTTTGGTAATGATTTTATCGCCTACTTTGATTTCGTTCTCAAATTGTTTTTCTTGTTTAGCTCTTTTTTGCTGAGGTCTGATAATTAAAAAGTAAAATACAGCAAAAATTAATAAATAGGGTAAAAATGCTCCAATTCCTTCCATGGGTTCTTAATTTTTAGGGGTTACGTTTGCTTTAATGGTTACTACTTTTGAACCTTTTTCGGTATTCGTAGAAAGTGTAACAGTTTTTTCTTGAACACCTGCACTTGTAGGAGAGAATGCAACTTTCACTTCTCCGTATTCATTAGGTTTTATAGGTGTTTTAGTATAATCAGGAGCGGTGCAACCACAAGATGCTTTTGCATCAATGATTACTAAATCTGCTTCTCCTTCGTTTTTGAAACGGAAAACAGTTTCAGCTTTTTCTCCCATCGGGATAGTCCCAAAATCATGTACAGGATTATCAAATGCAATTTTAGGGAAAGCATTAACTTTGACCGTTTCTGTTAATTTTTGTTCATCTAATTTACTTACAGCACTGTCTTTACAACTTAAAAATGCAGCAAAAGTCAAAAGTAATAAGGTTTTTTTCATAGGTATTTATTTTAATCTTGATTCTATTCTTGATATTATTACATCAAACCTCTTCCTGATTTAAGGTTTCTGTTTTCAGCAACATAATTTTTAGATAAACTATCTAAGATTCCGTTGATAAAAATACTACTTTTTGGAGTAGAATATTCTTTTGCGATTTCAAGATATTCGTTAATCGTCACTTTAAACGGAATCGAAGGGAATTTCAAAAACTCACAAATTGCCATTTTCAGAATAATGGTGTCGAGTTCTGCAATTCTGTCTTTGTCCCAGTTTGGTGTTTTATCAGCATATTCTTTTTCGAGTTCTTTTTCGTTAAGAATTGTTTTTCTGAAAATCTGTCTTACGAATTCTTTGTCGTCGTCATCTTTATAGAGTTTAGCTACTTTAAATGTGTCTTTTTCTGATTTCAGACGGCCGATTTGCTTGATGATATTGGTGTTCACTGTCGGGATATCATCAACCCAAGTGAGTTTATAGTCTTCCAGATACTCATAAAACTTCTCGTTTGGAGCGATAATTTCTGTGAAAATATCCAGAATAAACTGTTTGTCTTCTTCGAAACTCTGTGAAGGTTTTGCCATATATTCTTTATAAATATCGCTTGATTTTATAGCGTTAGCAAGAATAATGATGTAGTCGTCGTTGAGTTTCCAGTTGTTGATTTTCTTGTCTGCTAAGGCTTCACTTATAGAACTGCTTTCCGATAGAATATTGAGAACAGCATTGTTCACAAACTTCATGTTCGGATTCATTTCTTCCTTAGTTTTCAGGAATTTCTTTTTGGTTTTTTCGATGTAATCACTTTCGTATTCCTTAATTTCGATAAGAGCCGAAAGCACGGTGAGGTATAGATTTTGGATGTTTTCGATGCTCATAAAAAGGAATTTTTCTTCCTTGTCTAAGGCATCAGAATTGCTTTGGTGCATTGCATAGATAGATTGCATCACCTTAACTCGAATATGTCTTCTGTTTAACACTTCTAAAAGAACTTATGGGATTAAAATTACAAAGCGAAAAGATGTTATTCTTTTCGCTTTGCAAAAGTAGCTAATATTTTCTATCGATTAAAAATTATTTTTTCATCTCTGCTTTTTTAGCATCAATTCTTTGTTGTGCTACTGATAAAGCAGCTTGATGCGTAGTGATGTTGTTATCTTTAGCAAAGTTTAAAATTTCTAACGTAGTATTATAGATGTTTTCTGTTCTTCTAAGAGCTTCATCTTTTCCGTATTTTACGATTTCACCGTAAACGTTGATGATTCCACCTGCATTAATCAAGAAGTCAGGAGCATAAACAATTCCTTTTTCTTTCAAGATTTGTCCGTGAACATTTTCGTTTGCTAACTGATTGTTTGCAGCTCCGGCAATGATTTTAGCTTTTAGTTTGCTTATAGTTTCGTCATTGATAGTAGCACCAAGAGCACAAGGAGCATAAATATCAACATCTTCACTATATAAATCGTTACCTCTGTAGATAGAAACGTTGTTATATTTGTTAGCAACTTCTTCAAGACGGCTTTCGCTGATGTCAGTAATCTGAACCAAAGCACCTTCTTTAGCCAAGTAGCTAACTAGAGTTTCACCTACGTTTCCGATTCCTTGAACCATAACTTTTTTACCTTCAAGGTTGTCTGAACCAAAGTGGAATTTAGTAGCAGCTTTAAGCCCCATATAAACACCATATCCGGTTACAGGAGATGGGTTTCCAGAACCACCTTTGCTCTCAGAAATTCCGGTTACATAAGGAGTTACTTCTCTGATTAAATCCATATCAGGAGTTGTGGTTCCTACGTCTTCAGCAGTGATATAACGACCGCTCAAAGAGTGAACGAATTCTCCGAATTTACGAATCATCTCAGGAGATTTATCGGTTTTTGAATTCCCGATGATAACCGCTTTTCCACCACCTAGGTTAAGTCCTGAAACAGCTGATTTATATGTCATACCTCTTGATAGACGCAATACGTCATTAAGAGCTTCCCATTCGTTCTCATAGTGCCACATACGAGTTCCTCCTAAAGCAGGACCTAAAACCGTATTATGGATACCAATTATTGCTTTTAAACCTGTATCTTTGTCGTGGCAAAATACTATTTGTTCGTGTTCGTTGAAAGAAACTTGCCCAAAAACCGGGTCAACTTTTTTCAAATCTTCTGGGTTCGTAGTAATAGTCATAAATTGTGTATATGAAATTTTGAGCGACAAAAATAGTTTAAAATTTAAGAATTTGCAAAAAAATGAACTTTAATTGTGGATGTCTCAAAAAATTGCCTATTTTTTGATTTTGTTTAAAATTGCAATTCAAAAACAATTATTTTATTTAAAAAATTAAGATTTATAAGAACGTTAATGAAGGAATTACAATATCTCAATAAGTATTTTTATAAGTATAAGTATCATTTTATAGGTGGGATTCTCATTGCTATCGTAGCAAGGATTTTTGCTTTATATACACCCAAATTGGTTGGGAATTCGATGTCTGTGGTAGAAGATTTTATCAATGGAAATATTGATAGAAGTCAAGCCGATTCTGTTTTCTTGAAGAATTTATTGCTGATTGTGGCCTTCACGATAATAGCAGGATTTTTCTTATTCTTAACCAGACAAACCCTTATCGTAGTGTCTCGACATATTGAGTTTGATTTAAAAAATGAGATTTTCACGCATTACGAAAATCTTTCTCAAAGTTTTTTCAAACAAAACAGAACCGGAGATTTGATGAGCCGTATCAGTAGTGATGTTGACAAAGTTCGTCAATATATTGGCCCATCAATTATGTACGGAATCAGTACGGCCATTACGTTTGTAGTTGTTATAGCACAGATGTATATTATTTCTCCAACACTCACACTTTATACACTAATTCCGCTTCCGTTACTATCTTATAGCATTTTTAAATTAAGTAACGAAATAAACAAAAAAAGTACGGCTTATCAGCAAAACTTGTCGAGTTTAGCAACCTTTACTCAAGAGATGTTTTCGGGAATTCGAGTGATTAAAGCTCATAATTTAGAGAAGAATATTCAAGGCGATTTTCAAGAACTATCTAAAGAAAGCAAGGTTAAAAACATGCGATTGGCTAAGCTGAATGCTATGTTTGGTCCGCTGATGATGTTTCTTATTGGAATCAGTAGCTTGATAGTGATTTTCGTTGGTGGAATGATGTACATAGACGGAAAAATCACTCATATTGGGGTGATTGCAGAGTTTATATTATATGTGAATATGCTTATTTGGCCTGTAGCTTCACTGGGTTGGATTTCGTCTATGGTTCAGGAAGCAGAGGCTTCTCAAAAACGAATTAACGAGTTCTTGAAAACTGTTCCGGATATTCAAAACAAATCAGACGAACCGGTAGATATTCAAGGAACAATAGAGTTTAAAAACGTATCGTTTACGTATGACGACACCAATATTCAAGCTCTGAAAAATGTGAGTTTTTCGGTGAAGAAAGGGGAGACCATAGCCATTTTCGGAAAAACAGGAAGTGGGAAATCGACCATACTTTCGTTGGTTTCGAGATTATATGAAGTAAAAGAAGGAGAGATTTTGATAGACGGTGTTCCGGTTGATCAAATCAATTTAGAAGGTCTTCGAAAAAATATGGCAGTTGTGCCACAAGATGCCTTTTTGTTCTCGGATACTATAAAAAATAACATCAGATTCGGTAAGCAAGAAGCATCAGATGAAGAAATTATAGAAGTCGCTCGATTGGCTGCGGTTCATGATAATATTGCTGGTTTTGCCAATGGTTATGAAACAATCTTAGGAGAAAGAGGAATTTCTCTTTCCGGAGGACAAAAACAAAGAGTTTCGATTGCTAGAGCATTGTTGAAAGACGCTAAAATCCTGCTTTTAGACGACTGTCTTTCGGCTGTTGATACAGAAACGGAAGAAACTATTTTGAGCAATCTTGGCAAGGTGATGGAAAACAAAACGACCTTTATTGTGAGTCACAGAGTGTCTGCTGCTCGAAATGCAGACAAAATCATTGTGCTAGATGAAGGTAAAATCATTGAGCAGGGTTCTCATAATGAACTGATAAGTCAAAATGGTTATTATAAGGAACTTTATGAAATGCAACTTTCTGAAAAAGAATTATCCTAAGGGGTTGTTTTATACTTTTTTTTTTCAGAATTTTGGGCGTTGTAAAAATTAAAAAGATAAAAGTAACATGAGCGAAAGAGATTTATTAGAAAAAGACGAAATTTTTTCAAAGGTGCAGAGAGCAGGAAGAAGAACCTACTTCTTTGATGTAAGAGCAACAAAATCAGACGATTATTATATTACTATTACAGAAAGCAAAAAATTTACAGAAGAAGACGGCTCTTATCACTATAAAAAACACAAAATTTATCTTTACAAAGAAGATTTCGCTGAGTTCAAAGAAATCCTTGAAGAGATGATGACTTATGTTATTGAGAAAAAAGGGGAGGAAGTAATCTCAGAAAGACATCAAAAAGACTTTAAGAAAGAAATTTCTACAGAAGAAACTTCATCACCAAGCAGTTTTACAGATATTGACTTTGACGATATTTAATAGAATTTATACTTCAATAAAAAGCCGGAAATCATTTGATTTCCGGCTTTTTGTATTTTATTTTATACAGTAAAGAGATTATTCTCTTAGGATTTTCTCCATTTTTTTGCCTTTGGCCAATTCGTCAATCAATTTATCGAGATAGCGAATTTGTCTCATGAGTTCCTCTTCGATTTCTTCGATACGGTAACCGCAAATCACACCAGTAATTTTTGAGGCATTTGGGTGAAGGCTTGCATTCTTGAAGAAAGTTTCAAAATCTGTTTTTTCGTCTAAATGTTTTTGCAGTGCTTTTTGGTCATATCCGGTGAGCCAAAAAATAATTTGGTCCACTTCTTCTTTTGTACGACCTTTTTTCTCTGCTTTTGTGATGTAGTGCGGATACACACTAGCAAAAGACATTCGGTAAACTCTGGCAAAATCTTTCATCTCAAAAGTATTTTCAGATTAAAGACTTATTTTTTCAATTTCTGAATATAAGTCTGTTTGAACTTCTTCACTTTAGGATTAATCACCGCTTGGCAATAAGGCTGATTCGGGTTATTATTGAAATAATCTTGGTGATAATCTTCCGCTTTATAAAAATCAGTCGCCTGTGAAATTTGTGTTACGATAGGGTCTTCAAAAATTTCTTCTGAAGTCATAAAGGCAATAAAATCTTCCGCTTGTTTTTTTTGCTCCTCGTTGTGATAGAAAATTTCACTACGATATTGTGTCCCGATATCTTCACCTTGACGGTTTAGCGTAGTCGGGTTGTGAGTAGCAAAAAAGATTTCTAACAACTCTTTATAAGAAATCACTTCCGAATTAAACACGATTTCTATTGCTTCTGCATGACCTGTTGTGCCTGTGCAAACTTCTTTATACGTTGGGTTTACAGTGGTACCGCCAATATAACCAGACGTTACACTCTCAACTCCTTCAAGACTTGAAAAAACAGTTTCCGTACACCAAAAACACCCGCCTGCAAATGTTGCTTTTTCCATAGTATTCATTTTTTGTTTTTCTATTAATTTCTTAAACTAGCACCTAACTTGTCAGTTAATTCATTAATGATTTTAGACATTGTTTTCTCGATTTGACTATCCGTAAGGGTCTTTTCGTTGTCTTGAAGCACAAGGCTAATCGCATACGATTTTTTCCCTTCAGGAAGTTTGTCTCCTTGATATACGTCAAACAAATCAATCGCTTTGATGAGTTTCTTTTCGGTTTGTTTGATGGTTTGATAAACGTTTTCGAAATTCACGCTTTCGTCTAAAAGCAATGCTAAATCACGGTTTACTTCAGGATATTTAGCAATTTCGGTGAATTTAATCTTGTCAGAAACCAATTTTATCACAGCTTCCCAACGGATGTTAGCATACAAAACTTCTTGTTTAATGTCGAAATGTTTCAAGATAGATTTTTTCACTACTCCGAATTCAGCCAAAATGCTGTTTCCTTTATTTATAGCAATTCCTTCAGAAAACACATCATCTGTCACAGCAGAAGAGAAAGTGTCTTTGATTCCCAAACGCTCGAAAATGGTGGTTAAATATCCTTTCATGTAGAAAAAGTCAGACTTTTGAGCTTTTTCTGTCCAATTCTCTTGAGTTCGATTTCCTGTGATAAACAAACTTAAATGTTTTTTCTCGTCGTATTCTGAGAACTGTTTTTTATAGGTTTTTCCGAATTCGAAGAACTTCAAATCATCTTTTTTACGGTTGATGTTAAACGAAATAGCCTCAAGTCCGCTAAACAATAGCGATTGTCTCATCACAGATAAATCACCGCTCAACGGATTGATAATAGTTACGTTATTTTCTTCTTTCAGATTTTCAGAAAGCTCGATATACTCAGGAGTTGTCAACGAATTACACATAATTTCGTGAAACCCTAGAGAAGTAAGCATATTTGCTGTAATGTTCTGTAGTTTGTATTCTTCTGTTCTCGAAGAATTCGAAACTGAAGCATTTAGTTTTTGTCCTGATTGAATGTTGTTATATCCGTAAATACGTAAAACCTCTTCAATCACATCAATTTCTCTCTGAACATCTACTCTATAAGGAGGAATGATAAGTCCTAAACCGGTTTCTGAAATACTTGCAATTTTGATTTCTAAAGAGGTAAGTATGTTTTTTACGGTTTCTTGAGAGATTTTTTGACCTACGATTCGGTTAAGGTTCTCAAAATTCAGAATTACAGAGAATCCTTCTACCTTTTTCGGATAAAGATCTGTGATGTCTGAGGTGATTTCTCCTCCGGCTAACTCCTTAATAAGGATAGCGGCTCTTTTTAGAGCATATTCTGTGATGCTTGGGTCGATTCCTCTTTCAAAACGGAAAGAAGCATCAGTGCTCAAACCTTGTCTTTTCGCTGATTTTCTGATAAAAACTGCATCAAAATAAGCGCTTTCAAGGAAAATAGAAGTGGTAGTTTCTGTCACAGCAGAATTTTTCCCACCCATAACTCCAGCAAGAGCCAAGATGTTTTCTGTATCACAAATCACTACATCTTCACTGGTCAAAGTTCTTTCAACCTCGTCAAGAGTGGTGAGTTTTGCTCCTTCTGTAGCGGTTTGAACAATGATTTTGTTGTCTTTTATCTTCGCTGCATCAAAAGCATGAAGCGGTTGTCCTAATTCGTGAAGCACATAATTAGTAACATCTACTACGTTATTTTTCGGAGTAAGTCCGATAGCTTTTAATCTGTTTTTTAACCACTCAGGAGATTCTTTTACAGTAATTCCTGAAAGGGTAACTCCACAATATCTTGGAGCAAGCTTCGGAGTTTTTACGTCAATTCCTATTTTTAAGATACGTTTATCTACTCTAAAATTAGTAACTGAAGGCGTAACGATTTCTTGAGTCGTACCATTTTGTTGTAAACCTGCTTTTAAATCACGAGCAACACCCCAATGACTCATAGCATCGGCACGGTTTGGTGTAAGCCCGATTTCGAAAACTTCATCATTTTCGATATTGAAAATTTCACTTACAGGACTTCCTACAACTGCTTTTTCGTCTAAAACCATGATTCCGTCATGACTAGACCCCAAACCAAGTTCGTCTTCGGCACAAATCATCCCGAAGCTGTCTTCGCCTCTAATCTTTCCTTTTTTAATCTGTAGGGCATTTCCTTCAGTATCATAAAGAGTAGTACCGATAGTAGCCACAGCTACTTTTTGCCCAGCAGCAACATTGGCAGCACCACAAACGATCTGAACGGGAGCCTCACCACCTATATTAACAGTAGTTATATTGAGTTTATCTGCATTTGGGTGTTTTTCACATGTAAGAACATGTCCGACAACTACACCTTGCAAACCGCCTTTTACGGATTCGAATTTTTCTACTCCTTCTACCTCCAAACCTAAATCTGTAAGTAAAACGGAAATTTCGTCAGAAGTTTTGTTGGTTTTAATGAATTGTTTCAGCCAATTATAGGATATTTTCATTTGTAATGAGTGATTTTTTAAAAGACTACAAAGATAAAACAATAAGGAGCTAAAACGAAATGTAATTTGCAGAAAAAATATTTCACTGTGCTATAAAGTGTAAAATTCAATTTTTCAATTGGGTAGGGTTTGGGTCGGAAAAAAAGATGAAAAAAAGCGAAAAAAATGTTCGGAAAAACTTGCAGAATTAAAAAGTCGCCGTATATTTGCACCACAATAAACGAAGGGCGATTAGCTCAGCTGGTTCAGAGCACCTCGTTTACACCGAGGGGGTCGG
>JBEBUB010000033.1:0-14317 GCA_040393445.1 Flavobacterium beibuense | reverse complement strand
ACAGGAGGTATAGGTAGCGGAAAATCTACAGTTGCAGGTTATTTCCAAGAATTGGGCGTACCTGTTTATATAGCAGACACAGAAGCCAAAAAAATAATGGACCAACCTGATACTATTCAAGAAGTTCAACAAATTTTTGATGAAAATGTTATTTTTGAAGGCAAATTAGATCGTAAAAAAATAGCCTCTATTGTGTTTAATAATGCTGAAAAATTAGCACAACTCAATAAAATCATCCATCCGAAAGTAAAACAAGATTTTAAAGATTGGTTAGAAAAACACAAAAATTATTCTTTTATTATCAAAGAAGTGGCCATATTATTTGAAACAAATTCTGAAAAAGAATTCGACGCTATTATCCTAGTTACAGCTCCGGAAAAAATCAGAATTGAGAGGGTGATTAACCGAGATAATACCACTGAGAATCAGGTTAGAGAAAGAATAAAGAATCAACTATCTGACGAAGAAAAAATCAGTAAAAGCCATTATATAATAGAAAATATTTCAAAAAAAGACACTAAAAAACGAGTTAAAGAACTTTTTATTCTATTAAGAAAAGCATAAATTAAAACTTTAATGTTAATTTTTAGTTAATCCAATAGAGTTGAAAATGTTAAATTTATTACATTTGTAGTCGATGAATAATATGTTGTTTCGTACACTTGTTGTACTGATGAGTTTATCACTTATAGGAATTATATTCGTTCAGTTATATTGGATAGACTCTTCTTTGGAGCAAAGTGAGAAACAATTCCAGTATCAAGTAAAGCAAGTTATTGGAAATGTTTCTGATAAACTTGAACAAACCGAAATGAAGAGTTATTTGTCTCGTTACTATGATTTGAGAGACAGTATCGGGGCAGAGCCCAAAAAACAAGAATTGTTTGACTTTTTGGTTGTTCAGCGGGATATAACCACAAACGAAATGATTTCTTATTACAGCACAATAAGTGCAGAAGAGTTCAATATTGATCTTTCGTTCTTTGACAAAAGAATAGATTCTATTCCTATTAAAAATTATGTTTCTAAGCGACATACAGAGATATATCGTCCTGGAAACATTAAAGATTCTCGTATTCAGATGAAAGCCACTCCAGATGAAGTTATTGATCAAGAGGGTGAACTTTCAATATTGCATAAATCGCAATTTGAAATTTATTTTAAAGATATTGCCGGATTACAACCTGTATCTAATAGAATTTCTACTGAAGAAGTACAAAACTTGCTAAGCGAACAATTCAAAAATTACGGAATACACACTCCTTTTGAATTTGCTGTTTATAGCAACAGCTTAGCAACCAAAGTCAAGTCAGAGAATTTTAAATACGATAAAGAATCTACCTATTCTATTCCTGTTTTTGATGATTACGAAAACTCTAAAAACAAAATTGAACTTTTAGTGAGTTTTCCTGAGAAAAAAAAATATCTGTTTTCTGAGCTATTAGGAATTGTGAGCATCAGTATTGTCTTCACCCTAATTATTATTGTGGCTTATATAAGTAGTATCCACCAATATATCAAACAACGACAAATCTCTCAGATTAAAACAGACTTTATCAACAATATGACTCACGAGTTTAAAACTCCTATTGCTACAATAAATTTAGCTTTAGATGCTATAAAAGCTCCAAAAGTGAGAGATGATAAAGAACGAGCAGACCGCTATTTGCAAATGATTAGAGACGAAAACAAGCGGATGCATGCTCAGGTCGAAAACGTTTTGAGAATTTCGAAATTAGAAAAACAAGAATTAGATATACAAAAGGAATCCGGAGATATTATAGAGGTAATTGATAATGCTGTAGAACACATTCGACTTATGGTCGAAAACAGAGAAGGCATCATTACCAAACACTATAAAGCCAATAGAACCATTGTCTTGTTTAACGAAGTTTATTTTACTAGCGTATTGATAAACATACTCGATAATGCTATTAAATATTCCCCGGAAGCTCCCGAAATAGATGTATTTACAGAAAATATAAAAGATTTTATTTTAATAAAAATACAAGATAAAGGAATCGGGATGACCAAAGCAGCTCAGAAAAGAGCTTTTGAAAAATTTTATAGAGAACACACGGGTGACGTTCATAATGTAAAAGGTCACGGATTAGGACTGGCTTATGTGAAAACCATCGTTGAAGACCACAGCGGACAGGTTTTTGTAGAAAGCGAAAAAGGAAAAGGAAGCACCTTTATTATTAAAATACCGGTGATAAACTAAAAATCAAGAAAATCAAAAAACTAACAAACAAAAAAATATAAACAAAAATGGAAACAAACAAAAAAATACTCTTAGTAGAAGACGACCCAAATTTTGGGGCGATTCTAAAAGATTATCTCTCATTGAATGATTTCGATGTTACCCTTGCTAAAAACGGTATGGAAGGATTTGAAAAGTTCAAAAAAGACACTTTCGATCTTTGCATTCTAGATGTAATGATGCCTTACAAAGACGGGTACACTCTAGCAAAAGAAATTCGTGATCGCAATAAAGAAATTCCTCTTATCTTCCTTACGGCAAAAACCCTAAAAGAAGATGTGATGAAAGGTTATAAAGTGGGTGCAGATGATTATTTGAATAAGCCTTTTGATTCAGAAGTTTTATTGATGAAAATCCGTGCGATTATACACCGCAAAGCTTCTGAAGCAAGCAAAACAGATATGTCTAAGTTTGAGTTCAAAATTGGAGATTTCTTCTTGAATTCAAAACTTCGTTTCTTGTCTTATAAAGACGAAGAGCCTATTAAACTTTCTCCAAAGGAAAATGATTTGCTAAAAATGCTTGCACTTCACGAAAACGATTTGATGCCTCGTGAATTGGCACTTACAAAAATCTGGAGAGATGATAACTATTTCACTTCCAGAAGTATGGATGTGTATATCGCAAAATTACGTAAATACCTAAAACGTGATGAAAACGTAGAAATCGTGAATATTCACGGAGAAGGTTTCCGTTTAGCTATCAACAATCAAAATTAAGATGATACGCCCTAAAAAATCTCCCAAATTTGATATTTTCAGATTTGGGAGTTTTTTTATGAGGATATATTTACGTTATTAACCGATTCAGAAATTTAGTCCTTTATTCATTTTCTGCTAAAAGTAAATTTTATATCTTTATCACTTTTAAGTAGATATATGGCCAAACTTTATTTTTCTATTCTGTTGATTTTAGTATTTGGGACGATAGCTTCGGCTCAAGAGGAAGTTGTGCTCTATCAACAGTTTAACGGAAAATATGACTTTACTTTTATTGGCAACACGATGAATTATGCAGAAAACGGACTTGGAGTGCCTTGCATCATTCAATCTTCATCTTCTGCTAACCTAAATTTAAGCCCTGAGGATGAAATCGAAAAAGCCTTTCTCTATTGGGCAGGTTCCGGACAAGGTGATTTAGATATCTCCTTAAACGATACGCCTATCCATGCAGAACGTTTTTTTAACCTTACTCACACGAACCTCATCTTTTTCGCTGCCTTTGCAGATGTAACCGAGCAAGTTCAACAAACCGGAAATGCCACTTATACTGTTGCTGATTTCGATTTATCGAGCATCATTAGTTTATATTGCCCTAACGGAACCAATTTTGCGGGTTGGGCTTTAGTTGTGGTTTATAAAAACGAAGAGTTGCCTTATAACCAACTCAATGTTTATGACGGATTCAAAAACGTACCCGATGAACTTACTATTACTTTAGATAATCTGAATGTTGTAGATAATCAAGGAGCAAAAATAGGTTTTGTGGCTTGGGAAGGTGATTCTCAAATTAGCGTAAACGAAACCCTGAGAATCAACGGAAACATTATTAGCAATCCGCCTTTGAATCCTGCTAATAATGCTTTTAACGGAACCAACAGTATTCTAAACACATCCAATCTGTATAATATGGATTTGGATATCTATGATATTCAAGATAATATATCTATCGGAGACAGTGAAGCTTTTATCCAACTCACTTCGGGTCAAGATTTAGTGATGATTTCAACAGTGGTTACCCTTCTAAATAGTCAACTTCCGGATGCTACGATTTCAATTGATAGTATAAATTCAACTTGTGATTCTGATACGGTAGAGCTAATTTATACGGTTTATAATACCAATTCAACCCAAGTTTTACCCGCCAATACTTCAATTTCTGTTTACGTAAACGGAATATTTGCCTTTTCAACTCAAACTCAGACTGACATTCCGGTTAACGGTTCAGAAAGCGGAAGTATCTTTATTACTGTTCCTGAAGACAGTACCGAAATTTATCAGGTCATGCTTGTCGTGGATGAATTTCAACAAGTTATCGAAATCAACGAAGACAATAATACGAGTAATATAGCTTCTTTTCAACTTATTTCTTCTCCGGAATTTAATACTTTAGAAGATCTTTTTGAATGTAACAAAGGGAATACTACAGCTGTTTTTGATTTTTCAGCGTATGAAAATACAGTCAAACAAAACCCTAATGACCAAGTGAGTTTTCACAACTCTCAGGAAGAGGCTGAAACAGGTGAAAATCCAATTTTAAATACTTCTTCTTATTCGGCTAATCAATTCCCAAAAGAGATTTTTATCAGAGTTGAAAACGGAGAAAATTGCTATAATATCACTTCGTTTTTCTTACAAATCAGAAACTGCCCTCCTACTGTGTATAATGCTATTTCTGCCAACAATGACGGCTATAATGACCATCTTTTCATAGAGAGTTTATATGACATTTTCCCTGATTTTAAAATTTTAATCTATTCCCGTTGGGGACAACTCATTTATGAAGGGAATAACCTAACCCCAATGTGGGACGGAAAAACGAGTAAAGGCTCTGATGCTCCAGAGGGAACTTATTTTTATGTTTTATACTTGAATGACAAAGATTTTCCTAAACCATACACCGGGTTTTTGTATCTGACACGATAAAATTTAATTTTTATCATAAAACATAATTCTTTATATTTGCCTACAATTAAAACTGCATTAAAATTGATTCGTATTCACGACAAACATTTCGTCCCTTTTATTTCGGCAGAGCGTCTAAACGAGGCTGTATCAAGGCTTGCTCAAGAAATTGCCGAAGATATTGATGAGGAAGTCCCCATATTTATAGGAGTTCTCAACGGAGCTTTTATGTTTGTTTCTGATTTCGTAAAACACTTTCCTAAACCTTGTGAGGTGAGTTTTGTTAAACTTTCTTCTTATCAAGGCACAACTTCAACCGAAAAAGTACAACAACTTATAGGACTGAATAAAGATATTTCAGGCAGAACCGTTGTGGTGTTAGAAGACATCATCGACACAGGAAACACTCTGGTCGAAATCAAAAAATCACTTGAAAACCAAAATGTGAAGCAATTTAAAATTGCTACGTTGTTTTTCAAACCAGAAGCCTATACAAAAGACATTCCTATTGATTACATCGGGATGGAAATTCCGAACAAATTTATTGTTGGCTATGGGCTGGACTACGACGAATTGGGCAGGAATTTACCCGAAATCTATCAATTAAACGAACAACAATAATAACAACACAAAAAAATGATTAACATAATTCTATTTGGAAAGCCGGGAGCAGGAAAAGGAACACAAGCCGAATTTTTAAAAGACAAATACAATCTGGTTCATATTTCTACCGGAGATGTTTTCAGATATAATCTTAAGAATGACACAGAACTAGGCAGACAAGCCAAAGTTTATATGGATAGAGGGGATTTAGTACCTGATGAATTAACCATTAGAATGCTACAAGATGAGGTTGAAAAAAATCCTCAAGCAACCGGATTTTTATTTGATGGATTCCCAAGAACTATTGCTCAAGCCGATGCTTTGGAAGCATTTTTGAATTCAAAAGGTTGGGGAGTTACTGCTACTATCGCTCTTGAGGCTGATGACGAAATACTCATAAAACGCCTTTTAGAACGTGGAAAAACTAGCGGAAGAGCAGATGATCAAGATGAAGAAAAAATTAGAAACCGCTATGAGGAATACAATCAAAAAACAGCTCCTCTAATAGCTTATTATGATGAAAAAAATCTGTTTCATTCGGTTGACGGAATCGGAGAAATCTCTGAAATAACTGAGCGATTGAGCAGGGTCATTGACCGGTTTTTATAACTTTTAACTCTATATGGAAATTTTTATAATATTACTTTTAATATTATTGAACGGAGTATTTTCGATGTCCGAAATTGCTCTTATCTCTTCACGAAAAAGCCGTTTGGAAACTTCCGCTAAAAAAGGAAATTCCAGTGCCAAAACTGCTTTGGATTTGGCAAATTCTCCTAATAAATTCCTTTCTACAGTTCAAATAGGTATCACACTTATCGGAATTCTTACGGGTATTTATTCAGGAAAAGCCATAACCGAAGACGTAAAGAATATATTATTACAAATTGACTTTCTGGCTCCTTATGCCGATAGTTTAGCCGTAGCAATAATCGTTGTTTTAGTTACGTTTTTCACTTTGATACTAGGTGAATTAGTACCCAAACGCATCGGACTTACTTATCCGGAAAGTATCGCAAAAATGGTGGCTTTACCTATGAAATTTATTTCTGTGGTTACTGCTCCTTTTATTTGGTTATTGACCATTTCAACGGAATTTTTACTGAAAGTTTTCAATATTAAACCGAATCAAGACGGTAAAATAACCGAAGAAGAAATCAAAGCTATCATCAAAGAAGGAACCGAAGGTGGTGAAGTTCAAGAAATTGAACAAGATATTGTGGAACGAGTTTTCCATATCGGAGATAGAAAAATAAACTCGTTGATGACTCACAGAAAATCTGTGAATTATCTGTCTTTAGAAGATTCTAAAGACGAAATCAAAACCAAAATTCTCGAAGAATTACACTCGGTTTATCCGGTTTGTGAAGAAAATAATTTGGATACAGTTATTGGGGTTGTTTTCTTAAAAGATATCTTTATGAGCTTCGAAAAAGGAATTTTCGATTTAAGAAGTATTACTAAAGAACCGGTTTATTTTATCGAGCACACCTCTGCTTATAGAGCTTTGGAGGTTTTCAAAACCACAAAAGTGCACTATGCTTTGGTAACTGACGAATATGGTGTAATTCAAGGAATTATTACATTAAATGACATTTTGGAAGCGCTAGTGGGTGATGCTTCAGACTTTTATCAAGACGAATTCCAATTGGTAGAAAGAGAAGATGGCTCTTGGCTAGTTGACGGACATTATTCGCTACACGATTTCTTAACTCATTTTGAGTTGGATGACATGATTAATAATTATGACGTAACAACTGTTAGCGGATTGATTATTACAGAATTAGGATACATACCAAAACAAGGTGAAAAACTAATATGGAACAGTTTCAGCTTCGAAATCATTGATATGGACGGAGTGAAAATTGACAAGATTTTAGTTGAAAAAATAGTACCTGAAGAATAAAAATCTTACAACCGAAAGTCGAGTTGAATTTCTTCCAACTACTGAATATGACATAACGGTTAAATAATTAAATAAATATAATGACAGAAGGAAATTTTGTAGATTACGTAAAAATATATGTGGCCTCAGGTAAAGGTGGTCGTGGTTCTTCGCATCTTCACAGAGAGAAATTTATTGAAAAAGGAGGCCCTGACGGAGGTGATGGAGGTCGTGGAGGACACGTATATCTGGTTGGAAACAAAAACCTCTGGACACTTTTCCACCTGAAATTTGCACGACACATCAAAGCCGGACACGGTGGTGATGGTGGTAGCTCACGAAGCACAGGTGCAGACGGAGAAGATAAATTTATTGAAGTGCCTCTGGGGACAGTCGTTAAAGACAAAGAAACAGGAGAATTTCTATTCGAAATTACCGAAGACGGAGAGAAAAAAATTCTGGCAAAAGGAGGAAAAGGCGGTTTAGGTAACTGGCATTTCCGTACTTCTACCAATCAAACACCACGATATGCTCAACCGGGTCTGGAGGGTGAAGAAAAAGACGTAATTCTTGAAATGAAAGTCTTAGCAGACGTTGGTCTGGTTGGTTTCCCTAATGCTGGAAAATCGACTTTGCTTTCTGTGTTAACTTCGGCTAAACCAAAAATTGCAGATTATCCGTTTACGACTCTAAAACCTAATTTAGGAATTGTGGCTTATAGAGATTTTCAGTCGTTTGTGATGGCAGATATTCCCGGAATTATTGAAGGTGCAGCAGAAGGTAAAGGTCTAGGTCATTACTTTTTGAGACATATTGAGCGAAATTCTATCCTGCTTTTCCTTATTCCGGCTGATGCAGATGATATCAAAAAAGAGTATGATATTTTGCTTAACGAATTAACGGAATATAATCCTGAATTGCTTGATAAAGAAAGAATTATAGCAATATCTAAATCTGATATGCTTGATGAAGAGCTTAAAGCTGAAATGAAAAAAGAGTTAGACAAAGAATTCAAAGGTCTCTCCTATTTGTTCATTTCGTCTGTGGCTCAACAAGGCTTAACAGAGCTAAAAGACAAGCTTTGGCACATGCTCAACGCTGAACCGAAAAACTAAAAACTCATGCAGCTTTCGGTAATCATTCTTAACTACAACGTAAGATACTTTGTACAACAGTGCATTTTGAGCGTTCAAAAAGCACTTAAAGACATTGATTCTGAAATAATTGTAGTTGACAATGCTTCTGCTGACGATAGTTGTGCTATGATAAAAGAATACTTCCCTGAGGTTGTTCTTATCGAAAATAAAGAAAATAGCGGTTTCCCAAAAGGAAATAATATTGGTGTCGAGCATGCAAAAGGAAAATACATCTGTATCCTGAATCCGGATACGGTTGTTTCAGAAGACACTTTTATCAAACTACTTGATTTTGCTCAAACTAGGCCAAACCTCGGAATTACAGGTTGTAAATTCATTGACGGCACCGGAAATTTCTTACCTGAAAGCAAACGAAACGTTCCTACACCCAAAGTTTCGTTGCTAAAAATGCTCGGAAAAGATGATTTATATTACGCTAACCATTTAAGCGAAAATCAATCCGGAAAAGTAAGTGTGGTGACCGGAGCTTTTATGTTTTTAAAAAAAAAGAAATACCTCTCTTTAAAAGGTTTTGATGAAGACTTTTTTATGTACGGAGAAGATATCGATTTATGCTATAGAGCAGAAAAAGCAGGGCTTGAGAACTATTATTTTGCTGACACTACAATCATTCACTACAAAGGCGAAAGCACAACCAAAGACAAAATTTATTTGAAAAGGTTCTACGGAGCCATGAAGATTTTCTATAAGAAACACTTCCCTACCAATTTTTTATTTGACAAGATTATTGATTTGGGAGTTTTTGTTTTTGCTTTGCTAAATTCCAAAAAGACGGCTATAGCTCTTAGGGTAATTTCGCAATATATTTTGGTGTCTGATGATGAAAAGCTAAAGCGAAGTATAGAGCAAAAACTATCAAAAGACTTACTTCTGGTTAGTGATATTAATTCATTAAAAATAAACGAATTAAACACACAAAAAACCGAGTTTATCTTTGATGAAAATTACATTCCGTTTAAAGCGATTATCGCTTTTATGGACACTTATAAACATCCTAATTTTACCTTTAAAATTAAACCTCAAAAAGTTGATTTCCTTATCGGGAGTAACAGCAACAAAGACAAAGGACAAGTTATACATCTATAAAACAAAAACTCCCGAAAATAATTTTTCGGGAGTTTTTATATAAAAAAGTCTGGTTGGGTTAAAATTCTATTTCAAAGGTTCCTCCGGTAATGTTTAAAAGACCATTATCATCGTTTTTAACATAACCTCCAAAAGTTCCTGAAAGTACTCCGTCTGAGTTTACATCTACTACATTATAGAATTCAAATCCAGGTTGATCTTGATTAGGATAAAACACTGATGTCAAAGTCAGTTGGAAGTTTTGGAAAACATTTTCTCCTGTTTCTCCTTGTTCTACCTCAAAATATACAGTATAGTCAAATACTCCTTCAGATCTGTCACCTAAAATTTTTAATAGAGTTCCTTCTTGAGTTACAGATACAATATCAAACACATAAGGCATTGTTCCTGCTGTAAGTGTAATTGTTCCTGCTGTTTCTATAGGAGTTTCTTCTTCACAGTCAAGACTATCAATAATAGCCTGAATTGCTCCGTCTTCGTCTCCGCAAAGTTCTATTTTATTTTCCAAAGCTGCACGATAAGCCTGACAAGCCTCTAATAAATCTTCGTCGGTAGCGTTATCGTAAGCTGTTTGAGCCTCTTCTACAGCTTGAGTTGCTTCTTCACAATTTTCTGGCTCAACAGGTTGGTTTCCTGCATACGACACATTTACAAAAGCTCCGTTTGAGAATACTTTTTCTTCTACAGTTAATTCTTCATCTAGCTTATACCCTACAAATTGGAAAGTACCATTGATGGTTTTATTTTGTTGATTTATAGAAGCAATGGTCAACATAGATGAACTATTACCTGAAATAGGATTTATACTAGTATACATTTCTCCTGATTCAGTATCCATATAAGCAAAACTTACTTGCGAATTCTGATAGGTTCCTACATTTGCTCCCATACTCTGAATCACAAACATACCTTCAGAAGATATAGCCGTAATAGACAACACTCCAGCTTCTATTTCTGCAGTTACTGTGTTGGTCAAATATTGCGTTCCAGAAAAAGTAACCGAAAAACTAGCTTGGCCATTATTATTGTTTGGATTCCCATCGGTAACACCTTCATCTAAAGGTTCCGTATCACATGAAGTTAACCCTGCTACTAAAGCAAGAATCAAAAAGGAAAATTTTAAAATCTTATTTTTCATTGTATATGGTATGGATTAAAGCCCCCAAATATAGTTTTTTTTTCTTAGAACAAAAGCGGTATGAAAAAATATTATTTAGTATGCTTGCATAATAATTTTTTTGTTTATCTTTGGAAAACCAAAAATCCAGATTTAATAAATTAACACAATCAAACCCAATACCAACCAACCATGAAAGAAAAGACGATTGATTATGTTTTAAGAGCCACTTGGCAAGCTGTCGCCCGGATGTATAATGAAGAGGCATCCAAATACGGAGCTACAATGGCCTTAGGTTTCACCTTATTAAGTATAGATAAAGAAGGTACTCCCTCTACTGCATTAGCACCAAAAATGGGAATGGAACCTACTAGTCTTACCAGAACATTAAAATCTATGGAAGATAAAGGCTTTATTTCCAAAACAAGAAGTACCAAAGACGGAAGAAGCGTAATTATCAAACTTACCAAACTAGGTCAGGAAAAAAGAGAACTTTCCAAAAAGACGGTTCTTCGGTTCAATGAAGTTATCAAAGAGCATATATCCGAAGAAAAATTAAATCATTTTATGGAGGTAGCCGATATCATAAATGAGTTAATCAACGAGAAAAACATTTTTACGAAAGGATAAAATATCACATTATAAAATCATTAAAAATGAAACGAATAATTAAAAAAGTAGCTGTAATTGGGTCCGGAATTATGGGCTCCGGAATTGCTTGTCACTTTGCCAATATCGGGGTGGAAGTATTGCTTCTGGACATCATGCCAAACGAACCCAATGAAGCTGAAATTAAAAAAGGGCTTACCATCGAAAGTAAAGCTGTTAGAAACCGAATCGTAAATTCTAACCTACAAGCTGCTTTAAAATCAAGTCCCTCTCCTATTTATCATCAAAAATTTGCTTCTCGCATCTCAACCGGAAACACAACCGATGATTTACAAAAAATTAAAGATGTAGATTGGATCATCGAAGTAGTTGTCGAAAGACTTGACATCAAAAAAGCGGTTTATGAGCAAATCGAGAAATACCGCAAACCGGGAACGCTAATTACATCAAATACTTCGGGTATTCCTATCAAATTTATGAGTGAAGGAAGAAGCGAAGACTTCCAAAAACACTTCTGCGGAACACACTTCTTCAACCCGGCTCGTTATTTGAAATTATTTGAAATCATCCTTGGTCCTCAAACTTCAAAAGAAGTATTGGATTTCTTGAATGAATACGGAGAAAAATTCTTAGGAAAAACATCAGTTATTGCTAAAGATACTCCGGCATTTATCGGTAACCGTATCGGAATCTTCGGAATTATGAGTTTGTTCCACCTCGTAAAAGAAATGGGGCTTACTATCGAAGAAGTTGACAAACTAACAGGACCGGTTATCGGTCGTCCGAAATCGGCCACTTTCAGAACAGTTGACGTGGTGGGTCTTGATACTTTGGTTCACGTAGCCAACGGATTATACGAAAATTGCCCTGAAGACGAAGCTCACGAGCTATTCAAACTTCCTGATTTCATCAACCACATGATGGAAAACAAATGGTTAGGAAGCAAAACCAAACAAGGTTTCTACAAAAAAGTTGACAAAGACATCCTGTCTTTAGATCTAAGCACATTAGAATATAGACCACAACAAAAAGCGTCATTCGCAACGCTTGAACTTACTAAAACTATCGAGAAACCTATCGACCGTTTCAAAGTTTTAGTAAAAGGAACCGACAAAGCCGGTGAATTCTACCGCAAAAACTTCACAGCGATGTTCGCTTATGTATCCAACCGTGTTCCTGAAATCACAGACGAATTCTACAAAATCGACGATGCTATGAAAGCCGGTTTCGGATGGGAAAATGGTCCGTTCGAAATTTGGGATGCAATCGGAGTAGAAAAAGCTATCGCTTTGATGGAAGCAGAAAACCTTAAACCAGCTGCTTGGGTTACAGAAATGCTTGCTGCTGGAATCACTAGCTTCTACACTATCAAAGACGGGTCTGTTTATTACTATGATATTCCATCGAAATCATACCAAAAAGTTCCAGGGCAAGATGCCTTTATCATATTAGATAACATCAGAGGAACTAAAACGATTTGGCAAAATAAAGAAGCTGAAATACAAGACCTTGGTGATGGTATCCTAAACCTTGAGTTCAAATCAAAAATGAACTCTATCGGTAGCGGAGTATTACAAGGAATTAACAAAGCTATCGACTTAGCCGAAAAAGATTACAAAGGTTTGGTTATCGGAAACCAAGCGGCTAACTTCTCGGTTGGAGCTAATATTGCCATGATATTCATGTATGCTGTAGAGCAAGAATACGATGAATTAAATATGGCTATCAAAATGTTCCAAAATACGATGATGAGAATCCGTTATTCAGGAATTCCTGTTGTGGCTGCTCCTCACGGAATGACCCTTGGTGGTGGTTGCGAAATCTGCCTTCACGCCGATAAAGTTGTAGCCGCTGCTGAAACATATATCGGATTAGTAGAATTCGGTGTTGGAGTTATCCCTGGTGGTGGTGGTTCAAAAGAAATGACTGTTCGTGCCTCAGACCTATATCGTAAAAACGATGTGGAATTGAACGTACTACAAGAACACTTCTTGACTATCGGTATGGCAAAAGTAGCTACTTCGGCTTATGAGGCTTTTGACAATAACATCTTCCAAAAAGGAAAAGACGTAGTGGTAGTTAACAAAGACCGTCAGATTGCAGAAGCTAAGAAACATGCTTTGTTATTAGCTGACGCTGGATATACACAACCTGTTCCTCGTAAAGACATTAAAGTACTTGGTAAACAAGCTTTAGGTATGTTCCTTGTAGGTACAGACCAAATGCAAGCCGGAAAATACATCTCTGAACATGATCGTAAGATTGCTAATAAACTAGCTTACGTAATGGCCGGAGGAGATTTATCTGAAGCTACTTTAGTATCAGAGCAATATTTGTTGGATCTAGAAAGAGAAGCCTTCTTATCACTTTGTGCTGAGAAGAAAACTCTTGAGAGAATTCAGTATATGTTAACTAAAGGGAAACCGCTTCGCAACTAATTATTTTAAATGTTGAATGTTGAATTTTAAATAATTCAGCCATTCAAAATTTATAATTCAAAATTCAAAATAGACATGAAAACAGCATATATAGTAAAAGCTTACCGAACAGCCGTAGGTAAGGCACCTAAAGGGGTTTTCAGGTTCAAAAGACCTGATGAATTGGCAGCAGAAACCATTCAACACATGATGAATGAGTTACCAGATTTTGATAAGTCTAGAATTGATGACGTAATGGTAGGTAACGCAATGCCTGAAGCAGAACAAGGATTAAACGTTGGTCGTTTAATCTCACTTATGGGATTAAAAGTTACTGACGTTCCGGGAGTTACCGTAAACCGTTATTGTGCTTCTGGACTAGAAACCATCGCTATGGCAACAGCTAAAATCCAAAGCGGAATGGCTGATTGCATCATTGCAGGTGGAGCAGAAAGTATGAGCTACATCCCGATGGGAGGTTACAAGCCAACTCCAGATTATGAAGTTGCCAAACAAGGAAACGAAGATTACTACTGGGGAATGGGACTTACAGCCG
>JBEBUB010000032.1:0-14689 GCA_040393445.1 Flavobacterium beibuense | reverse complement strand
GGAACTCCTAAATGGCGTCCGATACGATAAACTTCAGATTTCATCAAATCTGCAATAGGGCTGATGTCAACGCCTCCATCTCCGTATTTTGTATAAAATCCAACTCCGAAATCCTCGATTTTATTTCCCGTTCCAGCTACCAAATAGCCATGAATACCTGCATAATAGTAGAGTGTAGTCATTCGCAACCTCGAACGAGTATTGGCTAAAGTAAGGTTCAATTTATACTCATCGGTAGTTTCTGGAACCTGACTTTTCATGGTTTCAAAAACGGCAGTTAAATCAGTTTCAGCTTCTGATACGTTACTGAATTTGCTTTTTAATATTTTGATATGCTCTTTAGCACGATTTACTTGTGAGGCTGCTTGATGAATGGGTAGCGTCACACAAAGCACCGGAAGTCCTGTTAAAGCACATAAATAAGACGTTACAGCTGAGTCGATTCCGCCAGAAATACCGATTACAAAACCTTTTGCATAAGCTTCTTGAGCATAATCTTTTAGCCAATTTATTATATGTTGAGATACTTTTTCTACATCAAAAGTTGAATTCATATACTATTTTTTATCTTTGTGAGTTTTAGATAGGTAAAGACAAAACCCCTGAAGAAGTCTTTATTCTATATGGTTTAACAAAAGTAAAAAATAATCCGACAATGAAAAAAATCACGTTGTTTCTTTTGCTGACTTTGCTTGTCTCTTCGTGCAACCGAAAAAGTGAATTGGAGAGAGAAATTGAAAAAATCCCAGTAGAGGTTACGGTAGAGCGTTTTGATAAAGCCTACTATGAATCTGAAGATTTGCAATCTGTAAAACAGAAATTTCCTCATTTTTTTCCGGCAGATGTGCCTGATTCGGTTTGGATTGCTAAAAAACAAGACACTATTTATCAAGAGTTGTATGAAGAAGTTCAGAAGAAGTTTTCTAACATTTCAACTTTAGAAAATCAGTTGAAATCTCTATTTCAGCATATAAAATATTATTACCCGAACGAGAAACTTCCGGTTGTGAATACGGTGATTTCTGAGGTTGATTACCACCGAAAAACTTTTTATACAGATACACTTACATGGATTTCGCTCGATGTTTTCTTAGGAAAAGATCATCATTTTTATGCTACGGAGCCTGAATATTTAAGAGAAAACCTAGAGCCGGAGCAAATTCTTCCTAATCTGGTGCAGTCATTCGCTCACCGAAAAATTCCGTATCCGAGAACAGGAGATTTTTTATCGAGAATCATCTATGAAGGAAAGATTTTGTATCTAAAAGATTTATTGCTTCCGGAACTTACAGATGCTCAAAAGATTGCTTATCCGGAAAAGAAACTAAAATGGGCTGTGACTAATGAGGAAAACGTATGGCGATATTTCATTGATGAAAAAATGTTGTATAGCACAGACCCAAGTTTAGTAATTCGGTTTGTGAATGAAGCTCCATTCTCTAAATTTTATTTGGATATAGACAGCGAATCTCCGGGAAAAATAGGTTCTTGGATTGGTTGGCAAATTGTGAGGTCGTATGCTAAAAACAATGAGACTTCTTTGGATGAATTGCTCCGTAAGAATGCAGAAGAGATTTTCAGAGAATCAAAATATAAGCCTAGAAAATAAAAAACTAAACGATAAATTAATATCAAGCGAGAATCCTCTTTTAATAAAATCTTAAAAGAGGATTTTTGTTATCGGATATTCCGTAACTTTGTACTTCATTTATAAAATGCTCCAAATTAGAAATATGGACTTAAATAACATCCCTCAATTAAAGCATCTCAACAGTGGTAATTTCTTCGTTTTGGCCGGTCCTTGTGCTATCGAAGGTGAAGAAATGGCTTTGAGAATCGCTGAAACTTTAGTAGATATCACAGACAGACTACAAATACCTTATGTCTTTAAAGGTTCTTTCAAAAAAGCAAACCGCTCTAGAATTGATAGTTTTACAGGAATTGGAGACGAAAAAGCTCTAAAAATCCTTAGAAAAGTATCTGAAACTTTTAATGTGCCAACCATTACAGATATTCATACAAACGAAGATGCAGATATGGCAGCTCAATATGTTGATGTGTTGCAAATCCCTGCTTTTTTGGTTCGCCAAACTGATTTAGTTGTGGCTGCAGCCAATACAGGAAAAACTGTAAATCTGAAAAAAGGACAATTTATGAGTCCTGAAAGTATGAAACATGCGGTTCAAAAAGTGCTAGATTGCAACAATCAAAACGTAATGGTGACAGACCGTGGAACCATGTTCGGTTATCAAGATATGATTGTAGATTTCAGAGGAATCCCAACTATGAGACAATACGCTACTACGGTTCTGGATATTACCCATTCACTACAACAACCTAATCAGAATTCGGGAGTAACAGGAGGTCGTCCGGATATGATTGAAACCATTGCTAAAGCAGGAATTGCTGTGGGAGCAGATGGAATTTTCATCGAAACTCATTTTGATCCGGCTACAGCCAAAAGTGATGGAGCAAATATGCTTGATATCAAATATTTCGAAACGTTGATGACAAGACTTGTAGCTATCAGAAAAACAATCAATCAATTCTAATTTAAGATTTAATCACCTTACGTTGAAATCAATTATCTTGTTTGTCGTTATGGCACTGAGTTTACAGTGTTTTAGCCAGAAGGAAGGTGCTGTGTCTCAAAACAAATATACAGCACATAATAAAGGAAAATTCTACTTTTATTGGGGAGGAAACAGAAATGTTTATTCCGATTCAGATATCCACTTTAGAGGTAAAGATTACGATTTTACACTCAATCATGTAAAAGCTCATGATAAACCTAAAGGATGGCATGTTGATTACGTAAATCCGGCCCGAATGACCATACCTCAAACCAATTTTAGAGCAGGCTATTTTATTACGGATAAATATAATATTTCGCTTGGAGTTGATCACATGAAATATGTAATGTTTCAGGACAGAACCGTGAGTTATTCAGGAACCTATCCGGACCGTGGAGCTTATGGAGAAGCCATTGCTGATGGAAATGTGCTCTTAACAGAAGATTTCTTAACTTTTGAACATACAGATGGGCTCAACTATTTGAATGTTGAGTTTTCTCGTGTCGATGATTTTTCTCAATACCTCGGGATTAGAGATACAGATAAAATTCAATTCAACTTTACCGGAGGAGTAGGAGTAGGAGTTTTATATCCGAAAACTAACTCTCATTTGCTAAAAAATGAAAGACATGATGATTTTCACATTTCAGGTTATGGAATTTCTGCTAAAGTAGGTTTGAATGTAACTTTCTACAAATATTTCTTTATCCAAACAGAGCTCAAAGGAGGGTATATCGATATGAACGATATCAGAACAACTCCAAGCCCGTCTGATAGAGCTTCTCAGAATTTCTATTTCGGGGAAAGTGTTATTGCTTTTGGCGGAATCTTCAGAATTTAGGACTGTGTCTGGATGGTATGTGGAAATACATTTTTTGATACTTTTATAATAAAAAGGCTAAATTTGCAGTATGCAACTCACCCCTTTAGAACTACAAATTCAAACCTTACCTGATAATCCGGGAGTTTATCAATATTACGATAAAGAAGGCAAGATTTTGTATGTTGGCAAGGCAAAAAATATCAGAAAAAGAGTCTCATCTTATTTTACTAAAATTCACGAAAACGGCAAAACCCGAGTTTTAGTTAAGAAGATTGCAACCATCAAACACATTGTTGTTCCTACAGAAAGCGATGCCTTGCTTTTAGAGAACAATCTTATCAAGCAATACCAGCCCAGATATAACGTCTTGTTGAAAGACGATAAAACCTATCCTTGGATTTGTATCAAAAAAGAACCTTTCCCTCGAGTTTTTCTGACTCGAAACAAAATAAATGATGGTTCTGAATATTTCGGGCCTTATACGAGTTTCAAAACTGTACATACGATTCTGAGTTTAATAAAAGAATTGTACCAACTCCGAACATGTAATTATGACTTGTCTCCTGAGAATATCCGTTCGGGGAAATATTCCGTTTGTTTAGAATACCATATCAAAAACTGTAAAGGGCCTTGTGAAGGTTATGAAACCGAAGCCGAATACGAACAAAAAATAACAGGTGTCCGTGAAATCCTAAAGGGAAATTTCAAAGATTCCTTACACGAATTTAAGACTTTGATGAATCGTTATGCTCAAAACTTGGAGTTCGAAGAGGCTCAAAAAGTCAAAGAAAAAATAGAAGTACTAGAGAATTATCAAGCGAAATCAACCATTGTGAATCCTAAGATTTCTAATGTGGATGTGTTTTCAATTGTGTCTGATGATGATTTTGCTTATGTGAATTTCTTGCAGATTTCTTACGGAGCGGTGATTCGTTCGCATACGATGGAAATCAAAAAGAAACTCGAAGAAACTGATGAAGATTTGTTGAGTATTGCTGTGGTTGAGCTTCGAGAACGATTTAATCTGAATACGAGAGAAGTAATTTTACCTTTCGAACTCGATTTGGGTGAAAATATCAAAGTTACTGTTCCGAAATTAGGAGATAAAAAACAATTGTTGGATTTGTCTGAGCGCAATGCGAAATTCTATCGCTTAGACCAACTCAAACAAGTTAAAATTACAGATCCTGACAGACATACTAATCGCCTTATGGCTCAAATGAAGTCTGATTTACGACTTTCGGTAGAGCCGAGACATATTGAGTGTTTCGATAATTCCAATATTCAAGGAACCAATCCGGTGGCTGCTTGTGTGGTTTTCAAAGACGGAAAACCAAGTAAAAACGATTACAGACACTTCAATATCAAAACTGTTGAAGGTCCGAATGACTTCGCATCGATGGAAGAAGTGGTTTACAGAAGATACAAACGACTTTTAGATGAAGGTGAAAAATTACCTGATTTGATTATTATAGACGGAGGTAAAGGACAGCTTTCTTCCGCTTTGAAAAGTTTAGATATATTAGGTCTGAGAGGAAAAATCGCTATTTTGGGAATTGCAAAACGGCTAGAAGAATTGTTTTATCCGAATGACCCGATTCCGTTGTATCTGGATAAAAAGTCAGAGACTTTAAAAGTTATTCAACAGCTCAGAAACGAAGCTCACCGATTCGGAATCACTTTCCATAGACAAAAACGAAGCAATAATGCCTTGAAAACTTCTATCGAAACCATTCCGGGAATTGGCGAAAAATCAATGGTTGCTCTTATCAAACATTTCCGTTCTGTAAAAAGGTTGTCAAAAGCCAGTGAAGAAGATATTGCTAAAGTCGTAGGAGCTTCAAGAGCCAAAAAGGTTTTTGAGTTTTATCAGACTTTTGGTTCGAAATAACAAAGTTCTGGGCTTAATTAAAAATGGTTAATGAACTTCCGTTTTGTTGGATGCGATAAGGCTTCATCGGATATTCACCTTCTGTCATCGGTAAACCTGTAAATAAGCTGTATTCTAGCTCATCACATGGGCAGACTGCTTTTATTCCTTCTACAACAAGTCGAGAACAAGAACTGATATATTGATTTGGGCAATTCGCTTCATACGCTCTAAATCCGCTACCTGCATTAAAAACGATGATTCCGTTGGCTCCAGCCGCATTGGTAGTAATAACCATTCCGTTGCTCGGGTAATTGAGGCTGTTATACATCGGTAAATTCAAATCAATAGTTATCGAAAACGAATAATTTGGTATGTAAGGATTGTTACGACCCACATTGTTATCGCTTGAACAACTACTTGCTATCAGCACAAAAAGAGAGAATATAGTTACTAAAAAAGAATGTCTCATAAAAATATCAACTGAAAGTTGTGAATATAAAGAATAATGTTATATCTTTGGACTTCGTTTAAAAAAGCACACAATAACAAAAGGCTAAGATATAAAATATTTTGAAACCGGAGAATCCCATTTTTTGGGATTCTTTCTATTTATAAAATGATGATTATGAGTAAAGTGTCGTATTACACCGCAGAAGGACTGAAAAAGTTAAAAGAAGAATTGGAACATCTAAAAGCAGTAGAACGTCCAAAAGCTTCGCAGGCAATTGCAGAGGCAAGAGATAAAGGTGATTTGTCTGAAAATGCAGAATATGATGCAGCCAAAGAAGCTCAAGGCATGCTAGAAATGAAAATTGCCAAAATGGAAGAATTATATGCTAACGCAAGACTGATTGATGAGTCGCAACTCGATACTTCAAAAGTGTTGGTTTTGTCAAAGGTTAAGATCAGAAATGTGGCAAACAAAATGGAGCTTATCTATACCCTAGTAGCTGAAAGTGAAGCAGATTTAAAAACCGGAAAAATATCAGTTACTTCACCTATCGGAAAAGGGCTTTTAGGTAAATCTGTCGGAGATATTGCAGAAATTACAGTTCCTAACGGAAAATTACAGTTCGAAATCTTAGAAATTTCAAGAGACTAACTATGAGTTCTATTTTCACCAAAATAATCAATCGTGAAATTCCTGCTCATGTCGTAGCAGAGAATGATAAATTTATTGCTTTTCTGGATGTAAATCCTAATGCTAAAGGACACACCCTTTGTGTTCCAAAACAAGAAATCAACAAGATTTTTGATATGGACAAAGAACTCTATTTAGAGTTAATGGCTTTTTCTCATGATGTGGCTCAAGCTCTTGAAAAAACAGTTTCTTGCAAACGTGTCGGAATGGCTGTTGTAGGTCTAGAAGTGCCTCATGTTCACGTTCATCTCATTCCCCTAAACGAGATGAAAGAAATGACTTTTCAACATAAAGTAACGCTTTCTCAAAACGAATTTAAAGATTTAGCAGCAGCTATCGCTTCAAAAATTTAGTTAAAAGTTTTATGAATAAATGCATTTGCTGAGTGGTTATTACCAAGTCTTAGCTATAGTGTTATTCAGTAGTATAGACTCATTAAAAGGCTTTTAAACGGATTTCGCTTTTATAGATTAGCATCTTGTGCAAATGCCAATTAACAAGTGGATGCTCACAAAACTTTAAACCCCAACTCAGAAACTTTAAACAAAAAATTCTACTTTTGCACACAAAATAAAAACAGATGGCAAAGAATTTAGTGATAGTGGAGTCTCCTGCTAAGGCAAAAACCATAGAGAAATTCTTGGGTAAAGAATATCAGGTAGAATCCAGTTTCGGACATATTTCCGATTTGCCTTCCAGTGAGATGGGAGTGGATATTGAGAATAATTTCAAACCAAAATATATTGTTTCTCCGGATAAAAAAGCAGTTGTAAAAAAACTGAAAGATTTAGCAACAAAAGCAGAAACTGTTTGGTTGGCTTCCGATGAGGACCGTGAGGGAGAAGCCATTTCTTGGCACTTGGCAGAGACTTTAAAGTTAGACGAAGCCAAAACAAAACGTATCGTTTTCCACGAAATAACAAAATCAGCTATCGAAAAAGCTATAAAAAATCCGAGAGGGATTGATTATAACTTAGTGAATGCTCAACAGGCTAGAAGAGTGTTAGACAGATTAGTAGGGTATGAGCTTTCGCCTGTTTTATGGAAAAAAATCAAATCCGGACTTTCTGCTGGTAGAGTGCAGTCAGTTTCTGTTCGTTTGATTGTGGAAAGAGAAAAAGAAATTCTAGGTTTTCAATCTGAAGCTTCTTTCTCTATCAATGCAGAATTCACAACCGAAGCCGGAAAAACATTCAAAGCAAAACTTCCGAAAAACTTCGCTACTAAAAAGCAAGCAGAAGATTTTCTAAATAAAAATATTGGTTCTAACTATAAGGTTTCTGACTTAGAAACCAAACCGACCAAAAAATCACCTGCACCTCCTTTTACGACTTCAACCTTACAACAGGAGGCTTCCAGAAAGCTTTATTTTTCGGTTTCTCAGACCATGGTAGTAGCGCAACGTTTGTATGAAGCGGGGCTTATTACTTATATGAGAACAGATAGCGTGAATCTTTCTCAAGAAGCGACAGAAGCGATTAAAAGCGAAATTATTTCTTCGTATGGAGAAGAGTTTAGTGCTCCGAGAAGTTTCGTAACCAAAAGTAAAGGTGCTCAGGAGGCTCACGAAGCTATCCGTCCGACAGATATGAGTCGTCATTCGGTTACAGCAGACAGAGAACAAACTCGTTTGTATGATTTGATTTGGAAAAGAACCATCGCTTCGCAAATGGCTGAAGCTAAATTAGAACGTACTAACGTAAAAATTGAGGCAGATAACCATAAAGAGATTTTTTCAGCAACCGGAGAAGTATTGCTTTTCGAAGGTTTCTTGAAAGTGTATTTGGAAGGAAACGATGATGAAGATGAAGAACAAGAAGGAATGTTACCTCCGCTTAAAACCGGAGAGAAACTCCTTAATAATTATATAACAGCTACAGAGCGTTTCTCAAAACCACCTGCCCGTTATACGGAAGCTTCGTTGGTGAAAAAATTAGAGGAATTAGGAATTGGTCGTCCTTCGACTTATGCTCCTACAATCTCTACTATCATCAGTAGAAATTACGTAGAAAAAGGAAGTTCAGAAGGAAAAGAGCAAACTTATGCTCAACTTACCTTAAAAGGCGCTACTATTAAGGAGAAGCAGCTTCAAGAAAAAACTGGTTCAGATAAAGGAAAGCTTATCCCTACAGATATCGGAATGATTGTGAATGATTTCTTAGTGAATCATTTCAATACTATTTTAGATTATAACTTTACGGCTAAAGTAGAGCAAGATTTCGATGAAATTGCATCCGGAAATGAAGATTGGACAAAGATGATTGGTCGTTTCTATAATCATTTTCATCCTATCGTAAAAGATGTCGAAGTTTCGGCTGAAAGAGAATCAGGAGAACGAATTTTGGGTAAAGATCCAAAAAGCGGAAAAACGGTTTCTGTTCGTTTAGGAAGATTTGGTGCTATGGCTCAAATTGGCGATCCGGACGATAAAGAAAAACAATATGCTTCGCTCAGACCCGAGCAAAATATAACTACAATCACGCTTGAAGAAGCACTTGATTTGTTTTTGTTGCCAAAATCGTTGGGAACGTACCAAGGAGAAGAAGTAGAAGTGAACGTTGGTCGTTTTGGGCCTTATGTTCGTTTCGGAAAAACATTTATTTCTCTTGACAAAGGTGAAGAACCACTTGATGTGACTATGGATAGAGCCATCGAGTTAATTTCTCAAAAGCAAAAAGCAGATGCTCCAATTGCTGAATATGATGGTCTTCCGGTTCAAAAAGGAACAGGTCGTTTCGGGCCATTCATAAAATGGAACGGTATGTTTATCAATGTCAATAAAAAGTATAACTTTGACAACCTTTCTCAGTCAGATATCAAAGAGCTTATCGAAGATAAACTTCGTAAAGAAGAAGAAAAAGTAATCCACAATTGGGAGAGCGAAGGTATTAGAGTTGAAAAAGCAAGATGGGGACGCTCTGTGATTCTGAAAGGGAAAACAAAAGTAGAGTTAGGTAAAGAAGTAGATGCCGCAAGCCTTACTTTAGAGCAAGCCCAAGCTTATATTGAGCAAAAAGCTCCAAAAAAGAAAAAATAGTATAGTCAAATAATTCTTTGACTTTCGAAAAATAAAAATGATAAACGATTTTTTACAACCCGTAGAGCCTGAAATTACTGCTTATGTGCAGAGGCTTTCGCTTCAACAGTTAGGGAGTCGAGTGATGTTGCATGACGATTCGGGAATTCCTAATCTGGATAAAGTTCAGATTGCTTTTGTTGGAGTTCCGGATAATAGAGGTGCGGGAAGTAGTGAAGCTACAGATTTAATCTTGTTGAGAAAAGAGCTTTACTCTTTATTTTACGGAAACTGGGATTGTACTATTGCAGACCTCGGAAATATCGAACAAGGTGAATCTCTTGAAGATACTTATTTCGCCTTGAATCAAACCGCTTCTTATTTAATCAAAAAGAAAATTGTTCTTATTGTTTTAGGCGGTTCTCAAGATTTGACCTATCCTTTGTATAGAGCCTATGACTCATCAGGCAAAATGGTAAACATGGTTACGGTGGACAGTAAATTTGATTTCGGAAAAGCCGAATTGCCTGTTTCTGTTAATTCTTACCTTACCAAAATAATCATGGAAGAGCCTAACAACCTGCTTGGTTTTAGCAATGTGGGTTATCAGGTATATTATAATGCTCAAGAAGAGATAGATTTAGTAGAAAAGTTGTTCTTTGATGCCTACCGTTTAGGGGAAGTAACTAATGATATCACGCTGGTTGAGCCTGTGTTGCGAGATGCAGATTTGGTTAGTGTAGATTTTTATTCGATACAATCTGTTTATACCGGGAATTTTTCTAAGTTTGTGCCCAACGGATTCACAGGTAAAGAAATTTGTGCTTTAGCACGCTATGCCGGAATAAGCGACAGAGTTTCTGTATTCGGAATTTTTAATGCAGATGGTAATTTAGCTAGTGAAGCCGTGCTTCAGTCCCAGATGATATGGTACTTTATCGAAGGATATTGTTGCAGATATAAAGAGTTTCCGGAAACTGAATTAAAAGATTATTTGAAATATATAGTGTCGTTGAGTGACGATGAAGAGCTAGTGTTTTATAAGAGTGAAATCTCACAACGTTGGTGGATGAAAGTCGTATACGATAAAGTACAAGAAAATAAATCGAATAGTTTTACGTTATTGCCTTGTAGGTATGAAGATTACTTAGAAGCATCACAAGGGATCTATCCGGAAAGATGGTGGAAAGCTCAAAAAAAATATCTCGCTGTACAATAATATGATAGCGTTTTACGTTTCTCCTTGTTTAAAATCAAGGGAGCTATATCGAAAAAAAAAGTTAAGAAAAAGTTGTTTTTCTGAAAAAAAAGAAATAGGTTTACGCCCTTAAAATAAAGACTACTTTAAATACCGGATTTTTATATGAAGAAATCAATTGTAATGTTATCTGTCGTGTCTCTACTACTAAGTTGTAGTTCGGGAGATAGAGGAGAAGTTGTTGGAGTAAAAGGAAAGAAATGGCGTTCCGAAACTCCTTATGAAATGACTCTTATACCCGGAGGTTCATTCATTATGGGTAAATCCGATGATGATTTGGCAGGTATAGGAGATGCAAATTCTAAAACCGTTACGGTTCGTTCTTTTTATATGGACGAATTTGAAACAACCAACTCCAAGTATCGTCAGTTCGTAGAATGGGTGAAAGATTCAATTATCAGAACTCGTTTGGCTATTAGAGCTGATGAAGATGGAGCAACTCCAGGAAGTGGAGGGATTGGTGAGTTTGCCTTTGCTGACGGAGGTGATGTTGCTAACATGAGTCCGTATGATAAGTATATGTATGAGAATTACTATAGCTTAGGACAAGGAGATGATTTCTATTACGGAAGAAAACTTAATAGAAAAGTAAAACTCTTTACAGATCCTCAAAAATATCCGGACGAAGCTTATGTTGAGGTAATGGATGGTTTATACCTTCCGCCTTCAGAGTGGTTTAATGGTTTGAAAACATTTGATGTTTCTACGTTGGAATTCCATTATCAAGAATTTGATACAGATGGAGCTGCTAGAGATAAAAGTACAGACTATAGAGCTAAAAGAAGTAAATATCTGAAAACAGAAAAATTGCCAATCTATCCTGATACAACAGTTTGGATTAAAGATTTCGCTTACTCATATAATGAGCCAATGCATAATGATTATTTCTGGCATGCTGCTTATGATGATTATCCTGTGGTTGGAGTTACTTGGAAACAAGCAAAAGCTTATTGTAACTGGAAAACTATCATGAAAAACACTTGGGTAAAACAGAAAAAAGGAAGAAACCAAGTAAATAAATTCCGTTTACCGAGTGAAGCAGAATGGGAATATGCAGGACGTGGAGGTCTTCAAGCTGCAACCTATCCTTGGGGAGATCTTTATACTCAAAACGAAAGAGCTTGCCACTTGGCAAACTTTAAACCAAACAGAGGAGACTATGCTGCTGACGGAGCTTTATATACTGTAGAAGCAAAATCATTTACTCCAAACGACTTCGGTTTGTATAATATGTCAGGAAATGTTTCAGAGTGGGTAGATTCATCTTATGACCCATCTGCTTATGAGTATGTTTCGACAATGAACCCTACTGTGAATGATCCTTCAAACAACAGAAAAGTACATAGAGGTGGTTCTTGGAAAGATGTAGCTTATTACCTACAACTTGGTAACCGTAACTATGAGTATTCTGATACTGCTAGAAGCTACATCGGATTCAGAACGGTTCAAGATTATATGGGGACTCAAACTACAGCTAACAACCCTGCTATGGGAGGCAGAAGATAAACAGTAACTTTAACTAATTTTATAACAAACATTTATTAACTTAACTAACTAAAAAAATTTAATTATGGCATTATTATCACCTAAAGTAATGAACTTTGCCTACGGAATGGGGGCTGCAATTGTAATCATCGGAGCTTTGTTTAAAATTGCACACTTTGAAATTGGACCTTTAACGGGTACTGTGATGTTAACTATTGGTCTAGTTACAGAGGCTTTGATTTTTGCTATTTCAGCATTTGAGGCACCACCAACAGAAATTGATTGGACATTAGTTTATCCTGAATTAGCAGGTGGTGAGGCTAAAAAGAAAGAGGCTAAAAAAGAAGATACTCAAGGAATGCTTTCTCAAAAATTAGATAACTTGTTGAAAGAAGCTAAAATTGACGGAGAGCTTATGGCAAGTTTAGGAAACAGCATCAAAAATTTCGAATCTGCTGCTAAAGGAATTTCTTCTTCTGCTGACGGAATTGCTGCTCAAAAGAAATATAGCGAAGAATTATCAATGGCTGCTGCTCAAATGGAGTCTCTTAACAGCTTGTATAAAGTACAATTAGAGAGCGCTACAAGAAACGCTGAAGCTAACAAAGAAATCGCTGATAACGCAGCAAAACTAAAAGAACAAATGGCATCTATGACAGCAAACATCGCTTCGTTAAACAACGTTTATGGTGGAATGCTTTCTGCAATGGGTAACAGAGGTTAAAAAGATTCTAATTAGCAATCTTAATTATTTACTAATACTAAAAAACTAATTAGAAAAAATGGCAGGAGGAAAATTAACCCCAAGACAGAAGATGATTAACCTGATGTATTTGGTTTTCATCGCTATGTTGGCAATGAATATGTCGAAAGAAGTTTTATCTGCTTTCGGTCTATTTAACGAAAAGTTTGAAATGTCTAACGATACCGCTTTAGAGACAAACGCTCAGATTATGGAAGCTTTAAAACAAAAAGCAACAGATGATCCGGCAAACTTTAAAGCACCAAAAGAAGTAGCTGATAAGGTAGTAGCTTTAACCAGAGATTTTTATAACTATGTAGCTGAGTTAAAATCTACTATTACTGACGATGTTGAAATTAATGAAGAGACAGGTAAATTGCCTTATGAAGCTATGGACAAAGCAGATGCTATTGACTATACTTGGTTCAAAGGAGATGGTCTTACAGAAAAAGGAAAAGAGGTTCTTGCTACAATCAATAAATATCGTGAGGATATGAAAAAAGCAATTGGTACAGACAAAAAGTATGCACCAATTATTAGAGACCTTGATATTAAATTTAATACTGATGATGTTAAGGTAAAAGGGATGGCAAATCCTCTACCATATCTTGAATATCACTATAAAGGATTCCCTGGAATTGCTTCTTTGACTAAATTAACATCTATGCAAAGTGATGCAAAAGCAGCAGAATCTAACGTATTGAATGCTTTGATTGGTAATACAGCTATTGCTCAGGCTTCAATGAGTAAATATAAAGCTATTGTAATTACAGATAAATCAGCTTTCTTCCAAGGAGAAGCAGTTACAGGTAAAGTAGTTTTAGGTCGCTATGATGATTCAACGGTTCCTACAGATATTAAAGTTAATGGTGGTACTGCAAAAATTGAAAAAGGTCAAGCTCTATTTTCGATTGGTGCAGGTGCTGTAGGGGAACACGAAATTAAAGGACAATTTACCTTTATGGAAGATGGTAAACCTGTTCCAATCGAAATTGAAGGAAATTATGTGGTAGTTCCAAAACCGAACTCTGCAACTATTTCAGCTGACAAAATGAATGTAGTTTATATTGGTGTAGATAATCCAATGACAATTTCATTTCCTGGTATCTCAGCTAATAATGTTACTGCATCAGCACCTGGACTTACATCAGTAGGAAACGGTAAATATATGTGGAGACCTCAAGGAGGGGGAACTGAAACTACCGTAACAGTGAGTGGTAAACTTCCTGATGGAACAACTGTATCAGATAAAAAAATATTTAGAGTTAAAACTATTCCAGCTCCAGTTGCTTCCTTGAGAGGACAACAAGGAAGTGCAAAAGGTAACAAAGAGAACTTAATTAACTCTCCTATTAAAGTTGTATTTAATGACTTTGATTTTGAAGTAAACGTATCGGTGGTTCAGTTTGAAGTAAAAGCTCAAGGTAGTCCAATCGTAGTTTGCCAAGGAGATAAATTTAATGCAGCTGCTATTGCTGCAATTAATAAGGTTCCAAAAGGAGGAAGTGTTATTATTTCTAATGTGAAAACTAGAATTGCGGGAACTAATATCCCAATTAAAGATTCAAGCCCTTTTGTTTGGGAGATACAATAATTTAGTGCAAAAATCGTTTTTTGAATAGCATATAGATTTTAAAATATAAATTTATGAATCGTGTAAAAATTTTATTGGCAGTTTTAGCAGTAACAGGCTTTGAAGCTCAGGCTCAAATCAATGTGCTTAATGCTAAAACTCCTGCAGAAATAGGTCAAAAATCAGAACAACAAAGATTGTTAGA
>JBEBUB010000031.1:0-14830 GCA_040393445.1 Flavobacterium beibuense | reverse complement strand
CCGGTTCAAAAAACTTGGAAAGCTCATAAAGGAACAGATTATGCTGCTCCACACGGAACTCCGATTATGAGTACAGCCAACGGAACCGTAATTCAAACCGGATATACTTCAGGTAACGGGAACTTCGTAAAAGTGCAACACAATAGCACTTATACTACTCAGTATCTTCACATGTCTAAGATTTTGGTTAAAAAAGGACAACGTGTGAGTCAAGGTGATGTGATTGGCCAAGTAGGAAGTACAGGACTTGCTACAGGACCTCACGTATGTTATCGTTTCTGGAAAAATGGTGAACAAATAGACCCGTTGAAAGAGCGATTCCAAAGTTCGGAACCACTTGAAGAAAAATACAAAGCGAGATTTTTCGCTCAAATGACTCCAATAAAAACAGAATTGGATAGTATTGCTCAAGCAAAACTTAAACTTTAATCTTGAAAAATGACATTGATTAGCACTAACCCAACCGGAACTCAAGCTTGGACAAAGCTGAGAGAACATTATGAAGATATAGCTTATTTTCCTATGTTGGGAATGTTTGAAAGCGATCCTCAAAGAGCTCAGAAATTTCACATCAAGTGGAATGATTTCTTGTTGGATTTTTCGAAAAACAAAATCAATGAAACTACGATGAGCTTGTTGGTAGAGTTGGCTCATGAAATGAATTTGAAAGATGCTATTCAAAAGATGTTTTCGGGCGAAAAAATTAACAAAACAGAGCAAAGAGCTGTTTTGCATACAGCCCTTAGAGCAAACACAAACCAAAGCATTTTTGTTGACGGAGTTGATGTAATCCCCGAAGTTTTCCAAGTAAAAGACAAAATAAAATCTTTTACGGATGAAGTTATCAACGGAACTCGAAAAGGTTTCACCGAAAAAGCTTTTACAGATGTAGTGAACATCGGAATCGGAGGTTCAGATTTGGGTCCTCAAATGGTAGTCGAAGCTTTAAAATTCTATAAAAATCATCTCAATCTTCATTTTGTTTCTAACATTGACGGTGACGGACTTTATGAAGTGATTAAAAACTTAAATCCAGAAACTACACTATTTGTCATAGTTTCAAAAACCTTTACTACTCAAGAAACCTTAACCAATGCTACAACCATCAAAAAATGGTTTTTGGAGTCAGCAAAAGCGGAAGATGTAGCCAGGCATTTTATAGCGGTTTCGTCTAACATCAGTAAAGTAAAAGAATTCGGTATAACCGAAGACAACATTTTTCCGATGTGGGATTGGGTCGGAGGTAGATACTCTCTTTGGAGTGCGGTCGGGATTTCTATTGCTTTGGCTGTTGGGTTTGATAATTTTGATAAACTTTTACAAGGAGCCAATCAAACCGATAAACATTTTCAAGAAGCAGATTTTGATAAAAACATACCTATAGTTCTGGCACTTTTAAGTCTTTGGTATAACAATTTCTATGAGGCTCAAACACATTGTGTGGTGCCTTATTCTGATTATCTGAAAAAGTTTGTTCCGTTTTTGCAACAGCTTGTTATGGAAAGCAACGGAAAGAGCCATGACAGAAACGGAAATCCAGTAAACTATCATACCGGAAACATCATTTTTGGTGAAGTTGGGTCAAACGTACAACATGCTTTTTTCCAACTTTTGCACCAAGGAACAAAACTTATTCCGGCCGATTTCATTGGATTCAAAAATTCCCTTTACGGAAATACAGAGCATCACAACAAACTCATGAGCAACTTTTTCGCTCAAACCGAAGCTTTGCTTAAAGGAAGAGAACTCAAAGAAGACGGAAGTTTCACCGCTCCTTTTAAAGAGTTTATGGGAGACAGACCAACCAATACACTTCTTATTGACAAGTTAACTCCTGAAAGTTTAGGTGCTTTAATTGCTATTTACGAACACAAAACTTTCGTAGAAGGTGTTTTGTGGAATATCTTTAGTTTTGATCAATTCGGTGTAGAGTTAGGTAAAGAACTAGCCAATTCGATTTTAGCCGAAATCGAAACCAAAACTCCTAAAAAACACGATAGCTCTACGGAGTTTTTGTTGAGAAATTTATAACAGCTAGAAACCTAAGATAATTTTTCGTTGAGTAGTTGTTTGATTTGTTTGAATATCCATCAGGTATATGCCTTCGGAAAAATGGGAAATATTCCATTCGGTTTGATATGAGGTTTCTAGAACTTTTTTTCCGTTAAGATCATAAAAACTGACTTTTTCTACCTCGATTCCACTTGGAACCACTAGGAATAGTTTTCCATCCGTTGGGTTCGGATATACACTGAGCTCATTCAAGCCTAAATCGTCCACCGAAAAATGAGCCTGATTGTTTTTCGAAATCAAATCTTTTTTTACGTCAAAAATAATTTCGGTAACCGAAAAGGGGACATCCACAATAAATTGTTGTCCGTTTGAAGTGTGCTCTAAAACCACATCTAAAAACTGCCCTTCGTTACCAAAGAGCCGAATCGGGACAAGCATTTCAAAAAAACTTACCGAGCTGTGAGATTGTGATTGATAAATCGTGATTTCCACCTGTCCCGAGCCGATGCTTTGCCCCTGAATTGTATAGGTTGGGAAACCTTGTTTATAAACCCAATCGTTGAAAAATTCATCTAAATCCAGTCCGGAAGCCTGCTCGAAATGATATTGTAAATCAGGAGTTTTGGCATACGAAAAAGCCAAATTTTCGTCATTCAAAAAGTTATTGGCTGCCTGAAAAAACACGTCATCTCCTAACTTAAACCGAAGCATATTGAGAATCATAGCTCCTTTGTTATAACTCAATCGGCTACTAAAAACTCGGTTTACACTTAGTGTGTCTGAAGCAGGAATATAAGCACTTCCTCCGTTTTGAGATGTTATACTTTCTATCAGATTGTTTTTCCAAAAAACAAAATCATCTTCTCCGTCAAGGTGTTCTACAACCATACCTGAAAGATAAGTAGCAAAACCTTCGTTGAGCCAGATGTCTTGCCAACTACCACAAGTTACTTTGTTGCCAAACCACTGATGAGCCAATTCGTGAGCAATCAGGTTTCGGCTAAAGCCTCCCATAAACGAAATGGTCGTATGTTCCATTCCGCCACCCCAACCAAATTGAGCATGACCATATTTTTCATCTGCATACGGATAGGTTCCGAATTTTTCTTCAAACAAATCCATAATCGGTAAAGTAACTGCCACTTGAGTAGAAGCCGTACTGAAATTCTCAGGATAGAAGTAATTTATAATCGGAAAAGTATTTGGAGCAGTTCCTGCAAGTTGAGTAAATGTCTGATAATTAGTAACAGCGATGGCAACCAAATAGGCAGGAATCGGGTAGTTATGTTTGAAATGCGTGATTTTATTTCCCAAACCATCAAGTTCGATAGATTGTTGCACTCCGTTTGAAACAGCCGTATATGTGGCAGGAGCTTTGATAAATACTTCAATATTATCAATTTTGTCATTCAAATCTTGTTTGCAAGGCCACCATTCTTTAGCTCCGTAAGGTTGCGAAAGGGTGAAAAGCGCAGGCGCTCCGTTGTGAGTATGTGTGGTAAAGGAATCTTCCGGGTCGTCTGGAATTCCTGAATAGTGAATAGTCACTGCTTCTAAGGCAGTTTCTGGAATAGTGTTCGAAAAATAAATAGTCAATTCATCTCCTGAATGAGTAAAACTTAAGGGATTTCCGTTAAACAGAACTTGAGATACATTCATCGTATCGGCTAGGTCAAAAACTATGCTGTTTAAGTCTTCTTTTGCCACAAAATAAGCCGTTACAATTCCCGCAATAAATTGCTGTGCCGGATTAACGGTTAGCTCCAATCGGTTGTAGGTAATGTCATAATTTCCTGTATTGGAGTTGGCCTGAAATTCCAAAATCGAAGGGTTGGCTTCCCAAGCAGCAATTTCTTCGTTAGATTGTGAAAAGACTGTATATCCGAAAAATAAAAAGGCAAAGAAAACAATTTGGCGTATCATCATTATTCAATAAATCGTTTGTCGGCTTCCATCACTGTTCCGCATTTTTTGCAGGTTCTTAAATCTTCCGAGGTATAGAATTCTTTAAAGTGTGGTAAAAAGTCTTTCTCAATGTCGTTGAGTTCGAAATGCACTTCGTGAAGTTTACTGTTACACTTTTCGCAAAACCACAAAAGTCCGTCTTTGATGTTTTTTCCTACTCTTTTACTTTCAATCACCAAACCAACGGAATTTTCTTCTCTCATAGGTGAATGCGGTGTGCCGGCTGGAAGCAAAAACATATCTCCGGCATTGAGAACCATTTCTTTTTTCTCTCCGTTTTCTTGTATAAAAACTCTGGCTGTTCCTTCGAGTTGAAAGAAAAGCTCTTCGGTTTGGTTATAATGGAAGTCTTTTCGGGCATTGGGCCCTCCAACAACCATTACGATATAATCACCCGAATCTACATATAGATTTTTGTTGCCCACCGGAGGTTTGAGCAAATGACGGTTTTCTTCAATCCATTTGAATAGGTTAAAAGGAGGCTGGATACTCATAGCTTTAATTTTAACGAAGTTACTATTTTTTGAGCAAATTAGGCTCTTTTTTCTTTCTGAATTACATCAACAATTAAGCCATCAAACACTTCTTGATTGCCTAAAAATTCTGTTTTTATAGGTAAGTAATACAATTGATTACTATCGAATTTATCTTTTATTCTTACGTAATCTTTTTCGGTCGTGACGATGATTTTTCCGTTTGCTTTGTTTTTGATTTCTTCGATTTCTTTGTCCGAAAAATTGTGATGGTCAGGATATTTCAAAAGCAAATCATTTTCGTTTTTCAATTGATTGAAAAAAGGTTCCGGTTTGGCAATTCCGGCTAAAATGATTTTCGGTTGTGATTTGATTTCAGAAACCGATAGTTTTTGCACTTTCGAAAAAACAAAATCATCATAACCTATGGTGGTAAAAAATAGTTTCTGATGCGATTCTAATTTGAGTTTAGTTTTTATCTTTTCTTTTTCGGAATCCGAAAGCGTAGGCGGACATTTGGTTACAATTACGGCTTTCGCTCTTTTAGCTCTGGTTTTACTTTCTCGTAAATTCCCTACAGGCAATACAAAATCATCACAGTATAAATCGTTATAGGCAGTGAGCAGAATATAGCATGAAGCTTTTACTTTTCTATGTTGGTAAGCATCATCCAGCAAAATCACTTCGGGTGAATTTTCGAGTTGTAAGAGTTGTTGAATGCCATGAATTCGGTTTGCATCCACCGAAACACGAATGTTTTTGAATTTCGAAAAGAACTGAAAAGGTTCGTCGCCTATGTCTTCGACTTTGGTGTTTTCATTAGCCAAAACAAAACCTTCAGATTGTCTTTTATAACCTCGACTGAGTGTAGCTATTTTATATTTATCCGATAATAAACGGATGAGGTATTCAATTTGAGGTGATTTTCCGGTTCCGCCCACCGATAAATTTCCCACCACAACAGTAGGAACAGGAGCTGTATAGGACTTAAAAACTCCTTGATTGTACAAAAAATTTCGAATTCCGGTAATAAGGCTGTATAGTGCTGCAAACGGAAAAAGGAGAAATCGCAATTGTTTCATTTTACAAATGTATGATTTCAAAATGTAATTTAAAATTCTGTATTTTTGGAAAATGAAACTACATCAAATTATTTCGGTTTTAGAGGAGATGGCTCCAACTCCTTATGCAGAAGACTTCGACAATGTCGGGCTTTTGGTGGGTGATGCAAATCAGGAAATAAATGGAATCTTAGTGTGTCATGATGCACTCGAGAGCGTGATTGACGAAGCCATCACAGAAAAATGTAATCTTATTGTTTGCTTTCACCCGATTATCTTTTCGGGTATGAAAAAAATTACCGGTAAAAACTATGTCGAAAGAGCCGTTTTAAAGGCGATTAAAAACGATATTGCGATTTATTCGGTGCATACGGCTTTAGACAACCACAAAAACGGAGTCAATAAAATCATGTGTGATGCTTTGGGCATTCAAAACCCGAAAATTTTGGTTCCAAAAGAGAATTTTATCTGGAAATTGGTTACGTATGCTCCTCTGGAGAATGCCAATCAAATAAGACAAGCACTGTTTGAGGCAGGAGCCGGAAACATCGGTAATTATGACAATTGCAGTTTTAACTCTATGGGTAAAGGCACCTATAGAGGCAACGAAGACAGCAATCCGGTGATTGGTGAGAAATATGAATTCGTAGAAGGCGAAGAGCAAAAAATAGAAGTCACTTTCGAGAAGCATCTACAAAACAAAATCCTCAAAGCGTTGTTTGAGAGTCATATCTACGAAGAAGTGGCCTACGAAATTTATCAAACCCAAAACAAACACCAGAATATTGGTTTGGGAATGATAGGAGAGCTCGAGACGGAACAAGATGAACGAGATTTCTTGCTTTTCGTAAAAGAAAAAATGCTATGTGGAGTAATCAGACATTCTAACCTGCTTAATAAGAAAGTAAAACGAGTAGCTGTTTTAGGAGGTTCGGGTAGTTTTGCTATTGGCAGTGCTAAGGCTCAAAAAGCAGATGTTCTCTTAACAGCTGATTTAAAATACCACGATTTTTTCCAGGCAGAAAACAAAATTGTGGTAGCTGATATTGGTCATTTTGAAAGTGAAAGATATACAAAAAATTATATTGTTTCTTTTCTTACAAAAAAAATTCCTAATTTTGCAGTCGTTTTATCGAAAGAAAATACAAACCCAGTTAAGTACCTATAAATATGGCAGCTACCAAAGAAATGACCGTTGAAGAAAAGTTGAGAATATTGTATGATTTACAACTTATTGATTCTCGGATTGATGAAATCAGAAATGTAAGAGGGGAACTTCCTTTGGAAGTAGAAGATTTAGATGCTGAAGTAGCAGGACTTTCTACTCGTTTGGAAAGACTAACTCAGGAGGTCGAAACTATTGAAGAGCAAATCAAAGAAAAGAAAAACACTATTGATGAGCACAAATCGCTTATCAAAAAATACAAAGAACAACAAAAAGAAGTTCGCAATAACCGTGAGTTTAACTCTCTTACAAAAGAGGTTGAATTCCAAGAGTTGGAAATTCAATTAGCTGAAAAGCATATCAAAGAATTTCAAGCAAACATCCAACACAAAAAAGAAGTAATTGCTCAAACTGAAGAAAAATTGAATGTGAAATCAGAACACTTGACTCACAAAAGATCAGAGCTTGATGCAATTATGGCTGAAACCGAAAAAGAAGAAAACTACTTGATTGCAAAATCTGAGGAGTTTCAAGCACAAATCGAAGATCGTCTATTAGCAGCTTATAAAAGAATCCGTGAGAACGTGAAAAACGGATTGGCTGTAGTTTCTATCGAAAGAGGTGCTTCTGCAGGTTCTTATTTCGCAATTCCTCCACAAACTCAAATGGAGATTGCTGCCCGCAAAAAAATCATCACTGATGAGCACAGCGGAAGAATTCTTGTTGATAGCGTTTTGGCAGACGAAGAAAGAGAAAAAATGCAAGCTATTTTTGACGCTATCTAAAAAGCATCAAAACCATAATATCAAAGCTCTGACTTTCGTCAGGGCTTTTTTGTTTTTCACACGCAATTAGATTACTTTTACGGAAAATTTTTACACAAAAATGGATACGACCTTTCATTATATTTCCTCTGAGACTCTATCCCTTAGAAAAATAGCAGAAATTCTCTTTGAAGACAAAAAAATAGCCCTTTCTGAAGAGGCAAAAGCCAATATCGAGCGATGCAGAATGTATCTCGATAACAAAATGAAATCTCAAAGCGACCCTATTTACGGCATCAATACCGGATTCGGGTCACTCTATAATATCAAAATCTCTAACGAAAACCTTTCGCAACTTCAAGAAAACCTTGTAAAATCTCATGCTTGCGGAACCGGAGCAGAAGTGCCTGAAATTATCGTAAAACTAATGTTGTTCCTTAAAGTACAATCATTAAGCTACGGACATTCAGGAGTGCAGTTGCAAACTGTGGAGCGATTAATTGATTTCTATAACAACGATATTTTCCCGGTGATTTATACACAAGGTTCGCTTGGTGCTTCTGGAGATTTAGCTCCGCTAGCTCATTTATCGTTGCCTTTGATTGGTGAAGGAGAAGTGTATTTTGAAGGTAAAAAACAGCCTGCAAATTCAGTTTTAGAAAAATTTGGTTGGCAGAAAATTGCCTTACAATCCAAAGAAGGATTGGCTTTGCTAAACGGAACGCAATTCATGAGTGCTTATGGAGCTTATACGTTAATTCAAGCTCATAAATATTCTTATTTGGCTGATTTGATAGGAACCGTTTCTTTGGAAGGTTTTGACGGAAGAATCGAACCTTTTAATGAGTTAATCCATTACGTTCGTCCTCACAAAGGACAAATTGATACCGCAAAACGTATTACAGAATTCCTAGAAGGAAGCGAAATCATCGCTCAACCTAAAAAACACGTTCAAGACCCGTATTCTTTCCGTTGTATTCCTCAAGTGCATGGGGCATCAAAAGATACGATAAACTATGTGAGTAATGTGTTTAAAACCGAAATCAATTCGGTGACAGATAACCCGAATATTTTTGCTGAAGATGATTTGATTATTTCAGGAGGAAACTTCCATGGGCAACCATTGGCTTTAGCTTTGGATTTCTTAAGTATTGCATTGGCTGAACTCGGGAATATTTCAGAAAGAAGAACCTATCAACTGATTTCAGGACTCAGAGGATTACCGGCTTTCTTGGTTAATAATCCGGGATTGAACTCTGGTTTTATGATTCCGCAATATACAGCCGCAAGCATCGTGAGCCGAAACAAACAATTGGCCACTCCGGCTAGTATTGATAGCATTGTGTCATCAAACGGGCAGGAAGACCATGTGAGTATGGGAGCTAATGCAGCTGTGAAATGTTTTGAAATACTCGAAAATTTAGAAAGAATTTTAGCTATTGAGCTTTTCAATGCTTCGCAAGCTTTGGAGTTCAGACGACCTTTACAGTCAAGTGAATTTGTTGAGATGTTTGTGAAATCATTCAGAGAAGAAGTGCCAATTGTAGAAGACGACAGAATTCTGCATTATGACATCGAAAATAGCATTGCTTTTTTACGTAGCTTTCAAATTGATGACAATTAAAAATCGTAATATTAAAAGTTAATTTTCTGATAATAAGTTTTTAAAAGAAAACTCGTTTTCTAAATTTGGACTTTAGAAATTAAAATAAAATGTCGTAAAGCTGTTGCCTTTCGACTTTACGACTGGAAAAAATGAAAAACTACATTACTCTCTTGCTGCTTCTGTTTGTGGGAAATATTTTTTCTCAGGAAACTTCTGTGACTAAAATCACCGGAACGGTTATCAATACCAAAACACAACTTCCGATGCAAGGAGTGACGGTTATCAACCTGAATTTAGTAAAAGGAACAACAACGAATGCTATTGGTTCGTTTGAACTGGAAGCTCGTGTGAACGATACATTACATCTTTCTTACGTAGGTTTTGATCCTTTGAAAGTGAGAGTTTCTACAGACTGGGTTAAAACCCGTATCACAACTATCGAATTGGTTGAAAAAGCGATTGTTTTAGACGAAGTAGAAATTGATGGAGTTGTACTTACAGGATATCTGGAAGTTGATGCTAAAATCATCCCGAAAGCAGAAAATTTCCGTTATAGTATAGCAGGACTTTCGCAAGGATATGAGGCGGGGAAACGTTCTTCAGGAGCTTTTTCTAAGGTAATGAGTTCGGTTTTCAATCCGGCTGATTTGCTGTATAATGTGTTTGGAAAAAAACCTCGAGAATTCCGAAAACTTCGTGAAATGAAGAAAGACGAGACCGTGAAAAACGTATTGGCCTCAAAATACGACCGAGAAACTTTGGCTGCCCTTTTGGGAATCACTAAAAAAGATATCGAAGAAATCTTGACCCATTGCAGCTATTCGGAGTCTTTTATCAAGACCGCTAATGACCTCCAGATTATGGATGCTATTAGTGAATGTTATGAAGAATATAAATTGATGAACAGGAATAAATAAAATTGAGATTTTAGCTTCATAATTGACACAATTTCAGACTTTTTTGATCAAAATTTAAAATAAAGTCTATATTTGTTCGTTTCTAATCCTAAAACTTAATATTATGAAGCAAAATCGTTTATGGCTGTTTTTATTAGCCCTTCCTTTTGCTGTCGCAGCTCAGCAGTTTAAATTAGACAGTAACATTCCATTCGACCCTAGTGTAAGACACGGAAAACTCCAAAACGGACTTACCTATTACATCAAACAAAACAAAAAACCAGAAAACAAGGTTGATTTACGTTTGGTGGTGAATGCAGGTTCCATTCTCGAAGATGATGACCAACAAGGATTAGCTCACTTCATGGAGCATATGTGTTTCAACGGAACCCAAAACTTTCCTAAAAACGAATTAGTTGATTACCTACAAAGCATAGGAGTAAAGTTTGGGCAACACCTTAATGCCTATACGAGTTTTGACGAAACTGTTTACTTCCTCCCGATTCCTTCAGATGATCCTGAAAAACTAGACAAAGGATTTTTAATTCTTGAAGATTGGGCCTTTAATACCGTTCTTACTCCCGAGGAAATCGATAAAGAAAGAGGTGTAGTGCTCGAAGAATACCGTTTAGGTCTTGGAGCAGATAGACGTATGATGGGGCAGTTCCTTCCAAAAGTAATGTACCAATCTCATTATGCTAATCGTTTGCCTATTGGTCAGAAGGAGATATTAGAAAACTTCAAACACGATGCCCTCATTCGTTATTACAAAGATTGGTATCGCCCGAATCTGATGAGTATTATTGTGGTAGGAGACATTGATGTAGATGCTATCGAAAAGAAAATTATTGAGAACTTCTCGAAATATAAAAATCCGACAAATGAAAGACCTCGTAAGTCATACGACGTTCCGAATCATAAAGAAACTTTTATAGCTGTAGAATCTGATCCGGAAGCGACCAGCTCAGAGGTTCAGCTTTATTACAAAGACAAAAACGACTCAAAACCAATGGTTACTATTGATGATTATAAAACCAACTTGATAAAAGGCTTGTTCTCTAATATGCTCAACAATCGTTTGAGAGAGCTTACTAACTCTCCGACACCTCCTTTTACGTATGGTTTTTCATATCACGGTTCGACTTGGGCAAGAACCAAAGATGCTTTCCAGTCTTTTGCGATGACTCCGGAAGACAAACAACTTACGGCATTGAATGTTTTAGCCAGAGAAAACGAAAGAGTAAGAAAATACGGTTTCACTCAATCTGAATTAGAAAGAGCAAAAACACAATATTTGGCTTCGATGGAAAGAAGCTATAATGATAGAGAAAAGACAGAATCTGCAAGGTTTGTTTCGCAATTTCAATCTCACTTTTTAGAGCACAGACCGGCTCCGGGAGTGGAATGGTATTATGAAGCTTTAAAACACTTCTTACCCGAAATCAAACTCGAGGATATTAACGGATTGATTAATAATTATATCAAAGAAGAAAATAGGGTAGTCGTACTTACGGGACCGGAAAAAGAAGGTCTGAAAAAACCAACTGAAAACGAAGTTTTAGAAGCACTTAAAGTGAATGAAACCGAAATTACTCCTTATGAGGATGCTGTGGTAGCCGAAAGCTTAGTAAGAAGTGAAATTAAGGCTGGAAAAATCACAAAGAGAGAACAAAACGATAAGTTAGGCACTAAAACTCTTACCCTTTCAAACGGAGTAAAAGTAGTTTATAAAAAAACTGATTTCAAAAACGACGAAGTGTTGATGAGCGGTGTGAGCTTCGGAGGTACGAATTTGTATACTAATGAAGAGTATCTCAAAACGCAATGGGCCAACGGAGCGTTGACCGAAGCAGGTTTTTCAGGACTTTCTAAAAATGATATTGATAAATTTATGACTGGAAAAATAGCTTCGGCTTATCCGTCTATTTCAAGTACAACCGAAGGTTTTAGCGGAAGCGCTACTCCAAAAGATATGGAATACATGTTCCAAATGGTGTATGCTTATTTCACGGATTTGAATTTTGATACGGATGCATTCCAAGGCTATAAACAAAAACAGTCTTCTTTTTTTGATAATATGATGTCTAACCCGAATATATATTTCCAGAAAGAATTCTACGGATATTTGATGGAAGGCAATCCGAGATTTAGTGAAATTCTTCCGGATGCTAAAGCGTGGGAAAGAACGGACTATAAACTGGCTTACGACAAGTATAAAGAGCGTTTTGCGGATGCTTCAGACTTCGTGTTCTATTTCGTAGGAAACATAGATGAAAAGCAATTAGAGGCGTATTCTGAAAAGTATTTAGCTTCTCTTCCGTCTTTGAACAGAAAAGAAGAAATGAAAGATTTGGGTTACAGAATGCGTTCGGGAGAACATAAAAAAGTAGTTAAAAAAGGTAGTGACCCGAAAAGTAATGTAACTATTATGTTCTACGGAGACACCAAATATGACGAAAAAGAAGCCTTGGCTATGCAGGCTTTGGGTGAAGTGTTAACTATTAAACTCATCGAAGAGCTTCGTGAAAACGAAAGTGGTGTTTATGGAGCTTCTGCCAGAGGAAGCATCGGCAAGGTGCCTAATGGTTCTTATTCGTTTATGATTAGTTTCCCTTGTGGTCCTGAAAATGCTGAGAATTTAACTGCTTCCGCACTTCGTGAATTGCAGAAAATTATTGATAATGGTCCGGAAGAAAAAGACCTGGCAAAATTCAAAGAAGGTGAACTTTTGGATTATAAAGAGGACATCAAATCGAATCGTTTTTGGTTGAATTCGCTTCAAAGAGCTTATGTCCAAGGAGGAAATCCGGAAAATATCTTGACTTTCGAAGACAGAATCAAAGCAGTTACAACTAAAGATATTCAGGAAGTAGCCAAAAAATATACCAGCAAAGACAAAGTAATCGGGATTTTAATGCCTGAATAAATCAGAAGAAGTTTGAAAAAATAAAAGGCTGTCAATTTTGACAGCCTTGTTTTTATCGTAAGATTTAAATAATCTTTTTAATTACTCGAAGTTTGTGAGTATGTCTTTTTGTATCCACATTCATGATTCCAAGGTGGTCTAATCTATCGATTCTAACCTTCCCGTGAGCATGGATGATGTAGTTGTCATTCATCAGAATCCCAACGTGAGTGATTTTACCTTCTTCATTGTCAAAAAAGGCCAGATCTCCCGCTTCGGCTTCTTCGATAAAGCTCAATACTTCACCTTGAGTAGCTTGTTGATAAGCATCTCTAGAAAGTGAATATCCGTTGAGTTTATACACCATCTGAACGAAGCCCGAACAGTCGATTCCGAAAGGTGTTTTTCCGCCCCACAAATACGGAGTATTCAGGTACATAAAAGCAGTTTTCAAGATTTCGGACTTTGGTTTTTTATCGGAAGTTTTAAGTCCTTCAAAATGAAAGTCGGAAGTGTTGATTTCAGGAACATCTAAAAAAGAAAGTGAGGCTCCAAGCGGAATTGGGAATAACATATTGTCTTTCCCTGAGATGTATTCAATTAAATCTGCATTTAGCATTATGTCTTTAGACGAAAGCAACCCGAATTCACTTTCAGAAATCGGCTGATATTGTTTTTCGTCTATCCAACCTTCATAACCATCAAATTGGAGTTTGATTTTTACCCAACCTTTTGATCTCTCAAGGATTTGGAAATGTTCACCGAATAAAAGTTGCGAAACCATTTCACTTCTGTGAGAGGCCTCTAATCGAATAGGTACTATGGCTAAATTACAGATTCCGAACATTTTGTTTGTAAAAAAGGAGTAGAGAACAGAAATAGATTTTCTGGATTACTTCAACAAAAAATAATATAAAATTACCCAAACACCTATAAAGAATAAGCCTGGCAACACTACTGTTTGCATCTTACTTTTTAAATCTTTCTTTATAATAGCGAGATATAATATATAGATTACAAATGCTGCTAATAGGCCTATTGTGATAAATGGGTAAATCATATTTTTCGTGTTAGAATAGAGAAAAGAGAATAGAATATAGAGTTTGTAAAATCCTCTTTTTTCTTTGTTCTATTCTCTTTTCTCTAAATAAATTTATGCTCTTTCAATCACAATTGCAGAAGCACCACCACCACCATTACAGATAGCAGCAGCTCCACGTTTTGCGTTGTTTTGTTCTAATACGTTGATAAGCGTAACAATAATTCTCGCTCCTGAACATCCTAGAGGGTGACCTAGAGATACAGCACCACCGTTTACGTTTACTTTTGAAGCATCAAGACCTAAGATTTTAGCGTTAGCCAATCCTACTACAGAGAAAGCTTCGTTAAACTCAAAGAAATCAACATCAGAAACCTCTAAATTAGCTTTTTTCAAAGCTTTTGGAAGTGCTTTTGCAGGAGAAGTCGTAAACCATTTTGGCTCTTGTTCAGCATCAGCATAGCTAGTGATATATGCTAGAGGTTTTAAACCTAAATCTTTTGCTTTTTCTTCGCTCATAAGCACCATAGCAGCTGCTCCGTCATTGATAGTTGAAGCATTAGCAGCAGTTACAGTTCCTTCTTTAGTAAAAACAGCAGCAAGTGTAGGGATTCTGTCTAGTTTTACGTTAGTATATTCTTCGTCAACACTAATCACGATTGGGTCTCCTTTACGTTGAGGAATTTCAACCGGAACGATTTCGTTAGCGAATTTTCCAGCTTCCCAAGCTTTAGCTGAACGAGTATATGATTCGATAGCAAAATTGTCTTGCTCTTCTCTTGAAATGTTATATTCTGAAGCACAAAGATCTGCACAAACTCCCATAGCGTTTTGGTCATAAGCATCCGTAAGACCATCTTTTTGAAGACCGTCAACTAGCGTAGTAGGACCGAATTTTACTCCGTTTCTCATGTGAACATAATGCGGAATCATACTCATGTTT
>JBEBUB010000030.1:0-15148 GCA_040393445.1 Flavobacterium beibuense | reverse complement strand
TTAGTTATCAGTTATTAGTTATCAGTTATTAGTTATCAGTTATTAGTTATCAGTTGTCGGTTATTAGTTGTCGGATGTCGGATGTGAGTTGTCGGATGTTGTCATTCTATGTTTGTAAATAGTTATTTTTAGAACTATAAACATAGGAGAAAAGAACAGGGTAAAGAAAAAAACTATTGATTGTCATTTGTCGTAAAAGACCGTTCGACATGTTAGTTCCTTTACCCTTACTACAAAAATTTGAACAGAACATTAGGCTATAAAGTCTGCATTTAGAATAGATAAATTAGTGTAGTATTCTTTTCTATTAAAACATTTTGGTATGGGTAAAATTATAGGAATTGACATTAGTAAACAAACATTTGATGTAAGTTTTAAGGAAAATCAACAATGGAAGCATTTTGTTTTTAACAATGAAGAGAAAGGATTTAAGCAATTATTAAAGTTGATAGGCGAAAATGATTGGATTGTTATGGAAGCTTCAGGAAGTTATTATTTTCGACTAGCTATTTTTTTAAGCAATCACAATCTAAAGATTTGTGTAGAAAATCCTTTAGTCATAAAACGATTTAGTCAAACCATGCTTTATCGTGCCAAAACAGACAAGAAAGACGCTAAAACTATAGCAGAATATGGTGAAAAGTACGAATTAAAGCAATGGAAACAAGAAAGTGAAAATTGCACTAAAATCCGTCATATATATACACGAATAGAAATGTTATCCAAACAAATACAGCAAACTAAGAGACAATTTGAAGCTTTTAAAAGTAGTGGATCATTGGATGTGTTTTTAGAAAAATCCATTAAAAAAGATATTTCTGATTTAGAGAAATCTAAAGCAAAATTAGAACAAGAAATGCAAAGATTAGCAGAGCAGGAATATGGCGATACTATGGAAAATCTTGAAAGTATTCCTGGTATTGGTAAAAAAACAGCAATGATGTTAGCTTTGATTACAGACAACTTCAAAAAGTTTGAAAATTACAAACAACTCGTCGCTTATGTAGGTTTTAGTCCAAGGATATATCAAAGCGGAACCAGTGTAAGAGGTAAAGGACATATTTGTAAAATGGGTAAATCACAAATTAGAAAATTACTGTATTTGTGCAGTTGGTCAGCTAAACATTGTAACATAGCTTGTGTAGAAATGTATAATCGGCTAAAAAGTTTTGGGAAACCTGAAAGAGTAATTAAAATAGCCATTGCAAATAAACTCCTAAAACAAGCATTTGCAATAGCTAAATCAAAAATTAAATATCAAGAAAATTATTGTTAAAATTATTGTTTAGAAACACAGAACATGTTGAGCAGAGCAAAGCGGAGTCGAAACATCTCTAATAATCAAAAGATTCCTCCGCTACGTTACATTTCATTTCACTTCGGTCGGAATGACAACGAAAAATCATCCCGATCATTCAGAAAGCCTAACTTCTCTCTAAGGTCGTTTTGAATTTCTTTATCTAAAACAACGTAATAAATTCCTTTTTCGGTTTGCGGAGGTAGGATGTAATTCCCTAGGCAATCCAGAGCCTGAGAATGTCCAACATAAGTGTTTTGGTTTTCATCTTCTCCGATTCGGTTCACACCGAGGGTGTAGCTCATATTCTCAACCGATCGGGCAGGTAAGAGAATATCCCAAGCGGAAATTCGTCTTTCAGGGAAGTTGGCTACATAAACCAACAAATCATAATCTTCTGTATTTCTGGCAAAAACAGGGAATCGCAAGTCATAGCAAACCAAAAGGCAAATCTTCCAACCTTTGTAATTTACAATAAGTTTCTCTTTTCCGGCTGTGTATTTTTTGTCTTCACCTGCTAGGGTAAAGAGGTGTCGTTTGTCGTAATGAGCTAAACTCCCGTCAGGGAAAGCAAAAATCAGACGGTTGTAATAGTTGCCGTTTTCGGTAATCACCACACTGCCTGTGATAGCGCTTTGTTTTTCGATAGCTTGCTGTTTGAGCCAATTTACAGCATTGCCGTTCATGGTTTCAGCTACTGCCTCAGGATGCATCGTAAACCCTGTAGTAAACATTTCGGGTAGCACAATAAGGTCAGTATCAGACTCAATACTTTCGAGTTGCTCCTCTAAAGCTTGGAGGTTAGCCTCAGGGTTTTCCCAAATCAAATCGGTTTGAACAAGTGCTACTTTCATGTTTTTTTTGTAAAAATAAGGTTTTTTGGTTAGAGTAGGGGGTGATAATTGATGTGCTGAAGTGATTTTTGTGTTTTTACATGGTTAATAGGGTTGAGTTCAGTGCTCAAATTGTATTCATATAATTTGCGAGTTGACAATATCTAGGAGTGGGGTATTTATCGAACTCTTATCGAACTCTTATCGAACTATCGTCGGACTCTTATCGAAGTCACATCGGACTACCATCGGACTACCATCGGACTCAGAAGTTACAGTGCCCAAGAAAACAGAAGTCAAAAATGTACTTTCTATTTTGGAGTTGATGAAAAACCATATAATAAAGAAATAAACTGACACCGAAAAGAGTAGCATATCTATGATGGATTATTGAAGCGGAGGTTAGCCTCAGGGTTTTCCCAAATCAAATCGGTTTGAACAAGTGCTACTTTCATGTTTTTTTCTGTAAAAATAAGGTTTTTTGGTGAGATGGAAGGTGAGGGATGTTGGGTGTTGTTTCAGGTTTCAAGTTGAGTTTCGCAAAAGCGTGAACGGTTTTGACCGCTTTTGACGGGTTTTGACAGGTATTGAACGGACTTGACCGCTTTTGACTACTCTTGATAGGTGCTTGCAAAAAAATAGGGGTTTTTTTCGAGTGTTGTTCGAGTCACCTTCGGAAGAGCTTCGGAAAAATGTACCTTTTGTCGAAGAAGAGTGGGAGAAAGCAGGAATGAAAGTAGGAAAAGGTGTTTAAATTGCTGAATATGAATAGTGAGGTGTTTGGTTTGCTTGATATATTGTGGGAAATTTGGGAACTAAAAATATTTATATAATTAATTATGAATGAGATTGAAAGATTTTATGAAAAATTGAATAAGAGTAATTATGACTGTAATTCGTATGATGATTTAATCTCCGAGTTAAAGAAAATTTCAAGCTATCTTTATGAAATACAAGACAATGATTCTCTCAGAATTTCTGAGTTAGAACGGCAAGGGTTTGCTATTTCTAAATCGTTTGAAATAGTAGGAGATAATAATAAAGGAACAATTAATGGGTTAGGTTGTCAAATTGAAGGAGTGAGAAATTTTGAAGATGGCTCAACAGAGCCTTATTATTGGCCTGATGTTAGGGACTTAACGGATGAGGATTTTATTTATTTTGAAGAACGTTATAAATCTTGTGAAAACTTATATGCAAAGACAGAATATGGACTTTTAACTTACTTTGGAAGTAGAACATCTTATTCAAAACATATTGACTTTAAAATATCTCTATTCAAAGAGTTGTTTGATTTAAGCCTATATTATAAAGATAGGTTGTTAGATAGTTTAAATAATGTAGATATGTCTTATTTGCTTAATTTTGATGCATCTTATTTATTTTGTTTTTTAGACAGTTTTAAAAAGGCTTTCCTAATAGCATATAATAATAAGTTAGAGTCTGAGCTATCTCTTATTATAAAATCTATTGCTGAAATTTATAATGATTGGGATGCTGAAAATACAAGAATCCAAAGTGTAATGATAGCCTTATCTAGATTAACCTCTACTTATTTTAAATCTTTTAAAAACAAAATCGAATTTGAAAAGGTTTTAATTAAAAATAAACAAGTAGCAGAAGTACTTCAAAAAAACAATATATGGGCAGCAATTGATCTAATGAATGTGAATATTGAAATTGCTAAAAAAATAAAAGGAGATGTAAATAGTTTTATAGAATACAAGGCTGAACTTTATTTAAAGCTATCCGAAGATGATTATAACCGTGAGAATATTGGAGCTGTTACCCATACAGAAACAGCTTTAAGATTATATCAACAAACAAGAAACCAAAAGAAAATAAGTGAGGTCGAGAAAAGATATTCAGATATTAGAGGTAAATTTAAATTAGCATTAATAAGACAAGATTTTCCAAAAGAACAAACAGATGATATACTTCAAAAGATTCGAGATGTTGTTTCAAAATCTAACCCTGAAGATATCGTCTATAATTTGATAATAACTCCATGGATTCAGCCCTTTGAAAATATTAAAGAAGAAGCTTTAAACGCAGCTTCAAAACATCCATTTTTAGACATGCTTACTGGCGCAAGATTAGACAAATATGGTAATAGAATTGCTAATTATCATACAGAAGAAGAAAGAGAGCTGTTTAATTTTTGGAACTCTTATAACTATAATTTTCAATACGGAAGTTACGTGTTCTATCACTTTTTTATTGAAGCATATAAATCAGGTAAGATTAATTTTAACATTATTGAATCTTATTTAGAAACAACTTGGCTGAACGAACCTATCATAAGGACATATAATGGTGAGAATGTTGAGGTATTTCCTATTAAATTAATTAAACCAGGAATCAAAAAAATATTTGAAGAGTTGGAAGCTTCTTACCATAATGAGAATCATGAATTTGATAATGTTATTATAACAGATACTCTTGTTTTGAAAATAGAGACACTACTTAGATACTACTGCGAAAAAATAGGTATTCCCACTTTCAAAACTTGGGAAAAAGGAAATGATAAGATAGTAATGGAAAAAGTGTTAGATGAGATTCTTTATGATATAAAACACACCGATACAAACTTCACAGGATTTGATGAAGAAGATAGAATTCTTATAAAATTTGTTTTAACTGAAAAGTCAGGTTTAAACTTAAGAAACCTAGTTGCTCATGGTTTATTGGACTATGAGGAATACAATTTTCCCGATATTGTTGTAATATTGTCTATAATTCTAAAAATTAGTAAATATGATTTTACTAAAATGATTAAAGTATATGGCTGATTTTTTGTCTACTAATGGTATTTCTTACCAAATTGAAAATATAATATTAGGTGCTAAAAAGAAATTAGTACTTGTCTCACCATATTTGAAATTAAGCAAATTGCTTTTAGAAAGGCTTACAGATGCTTCGGATAAAGATATTGCTATAAAAATTATTTATGGTAAGAGTGAATTAAATCCTAAAGAGCTAGAGCAACTAAACTCACTTAAAAATGTTGAGTTGTACTATTTCGATAATTTACATGCAAAATGCTATTTTAATGAGAGTAAAATGGTAATTACTTCGATGAACATGTATGAGTTTTCAGAGAAGAATAACCGAGAAATGGGTATATTAATTGACCGAATAGCAGATAACAATATTTTTGATGCTGCTGTTGAAGAAACTGCATCTATATTGAAGTCTTCTAAACCTGTAGCGACGAGTATTAAAGAATTAAAGTCTGAATCTAAAAAAACAAATTTTGCTAAGCCTAAAAAAGAGAAATCTAAACATAAAGGATATTGTATCAGATGTAAAGACAAGATAGAGTATGATATATTAAAGCCTTATTGTTATGAATGTTATCAGTCTTGGGCTGTATATGAAAATGATTATTATATAGAAGATTATTGTCACTGTTGTGGAAAGAGTCATGATACCTCTATGGATAAGCCAGAGTGTTATAAGTGTTATGTTTCTTAATAATTAGGTAAAATAGTTCTTTTCTCTATTTTCTTTCCTCTTTCCTCTCACCCCCACTTCTTACCATACATCAATGCACAGGTAGCCTGAACAAACTACCTTTGTGTAAGAAATCTAAAAAAGGAGAAATTATGGAAAATTTCGTATTACACAAAGCAGCTACCAGAGGTCATGCCAATCATGGTTGGCTAGATGCTCACCATACGTTTAGTTTTGCTAATTATTATGATCCGGAGCGAATCCATTTTGGGGCTTTACGAGTGCTGAATGATGATATAGTTGACGGAGGTATGGGATTCGGGATGCATCCACACGAAAATATGGAGATTATCAGCATTCCGCTAGAAGGTGATTTGGAGCATAAAGATAGTATGGGTAATTCGGCTGTTATCCGTCATGGAGACATTCAGGTGATGAGTGCCGGAACGGGAGTTTATCATAGCGAATTCAATAAGAATAATGATAAAAAAGTAAAATTGCTTCAGATATGGGTGTTCCCGAATAAAAGAAACGTAACTCCCAGATATGACCAGATTACATTGAATCCGGCAGACAGAAAAAACAAATTCCAACAGCTTGTTTCGCCTAATCCGGATGATGCCGGAATGTGGATACATCAAAATGCTTGGTTCAATTTAGGTACGTTTGATGGTGAGATGCAACAGGAATATAAATTACACGATGCTAAAAACGGAGTCTATGCTTTTATCATCAAAGGAAGTGCAACCATAAACGGGCAGTCATTAAGTACTCGTGATGGTTTAGGGATTTGGAATACGGAGGTGCTAACTGTCAAAACTTTAGAGCCTGATACAGAGGTGCTTTTGATGGAAGTTCCGATGCAATTATAAAGGAGTAGTTTCTGCTCTCTTCTTCACAGCCTTTTCATTTTTGAAAAGGCTTTTGTGTTTTAAAGCGTATTTAAACCCGTTTTAAACCACTTTGTGTTTTCTCTCGACACCCTGTCGGGAAAATTTTAGATTAATTTAAACGTCTTATTTTTGGTTAGTTTGTGAAAAAGACGTAAATTAGCACGTTTTATAAAATCAGAATTTTTAACCATTTAATAAGTATATTTTTCTATGTCAGAAATGGGAGAAAGGTTAATACCTATCAACATCGAAGAAGAAATGAAATCAGCCTACATTGACTATTCAATGTCGGTTATCGTATCCCGTGCTTTACCGGATGTCAGAGACGGATTGAAACCTGTTCACAGAAGGGTTCTTTTCGGGATGCATGAGCTTGGAGTGATGTCCAATAGAGCTCATAAGAAGTCAGCGAGAATCGTAGGGGAGGTTTTAGGTAAATATCACCCTCACGGAGATAGTTCGGTTTATGATGCGATGGTTCGTATGGCTCAAGAGTGGTCGTTACGTTATTTGCTGGTTGACGGACAAGGTAACTTCGGTTCGGTTGACGGAGATAGCCCTGCAGCGATGCGTTATACAGAGGCTAGAATGAAAAAGATTGCCGAAGAAATTCTGGCAGATATTGAGAAAGAAACCGTTGATTTTCAACTCAACTTTGACGATACACTTCAAGAGCCAACCGTAATGCCAACTAGAGTTCCGACACTTTTAATAAACGGAGCTTCGGGTATTGCTGTAGGTATGGCGACAAACATGGCGCCTCATAACCTTACGGAGGTGATTGACGGAACCTTGGCTTATATCGATAACCACGATATTGAGATAGACGAATTGATGAATCACATCAAAGCGCCAGACTTCCCGACAGGAGGAATCATTTACGGATACGAAGGTGTTCGTGAAGCTTTCAAAACCGGTAGAGGTAGAATAGTGATTCGTGCAAAAGCCAATTTCGAAGAAATAAACGGAAGAGAAACCATTGTCGTAACCGAAATTCCGTACCAAGTAAACAAAGCCGATATGATTAAACGTACGGCTGATTTGGTAAACGAAAAGAAAATCGAAGGTATCTCAAACATTCGTGACGAATCTGACAGAACCGGAATGCGTATTGTGTATGAACTAAAACGTGATGCGGTTCCGAATGTGGTGTTGAACACCTTATATAAATTCACGCAGCTTCAATCTTCTTTTAGTGTAAACAACATTGCGCTAGTAAACGGAAGACCAGAGATGTTGAATCTAAAAGATTTGATTCATCATTTCGTAGAGCATCGTCATGATGTGGTGGTTCGCAGAACACAATTCGAATTGCGTAAAGCAGAAGAAAGAGCCCATATCCTCGAAGGACTTATCATCGCTTCAGATAATATTGATGAAGTAATCAAGCTAATCAGAGCTTCAAAAGACGGAGATGAAGCTAGAGCAAAATTGATTGAGCGTTTCAGCTTGTCTGAAATTCAGGCTCGTGCTATTGTTGAGATGAGATTACGTCAACTCACAGGTCTGGAACAAGACAAACTAAGAGCAGAGTATGAAGAAATCATGAAACTCATTGCTCACTTGAAAGATTTGTTGGCAAACAAAGATTTGAGAATGAATCTTATCAAAGAAGAACTTGTTGAGATTAGAGATAAATATGGTGACGAAAGACGTTCGACTATACAATATGCAGGTGGCGATGTGAGTATTGAAGATTTGATTGCAGACGAACAAGTGGTTATCACCATTTCGCATGCCGGTTATATCAAGAGAACCCCGCTATCAGAATACAAAACTCAAAACAGAGGTGGAGTTGGGCAAAAGTCGGCCGGAACTCGTGATCAAGATTTCTTAGAGCACATGTATGTGGCAACCAACCACCAATATATGTTGTTCTTCACTCAAAAAGGTAAATGTTTCTGGATGAGAGTTTATGAAATTCCGGAAGGAAGCAAAACCAGTAAAGGTAGAGCGATTCAGAACCTTATCAATATCGAAAATGATGATAAAGTAAAAGCGTTTATCTGTACGCAAGACCTTAAAGACGAAGATTACATCAATAACAATTATGTAATTATGGTTACCAAAGAAGGTCAGGTGAAAAAGACTCCGCTTGAGCAATATTCTAGACCAAGACAAAACGGTATCAATGCCATCACAATTAAAGACGGTGATGAGTTGTTAGAAGCAAAACTTACTACAGGAAACAGTCAAGTATTGGTAGCTTCTAAATCAGGTAAACTGGTTCGTTTCGAAGAAGAGAAAACCAGACCAATGGGTAGAACAGCTTCGGGTGTTCGTGGAATTACTTTAGCTGATGAAAAAGATGAAGTAATCGGAATGGTTTCTATCGACAAAAACGATGTAAATGATTCGCAAATTCTTGTAGTGACTGAAAACGGTTATGGTAAACGTACGAAACTTGTGGATGACGATGGGGAAGATGTGTACAGAATCACCAATCGTGGAGGTAAAGGAGTAAAAACACTTAACATTACCGATAAAACAGGTATGCTAATCGCTATCAACGTGGTTACAGACGAAGACGATTTGATGATTATCAATAAATCAGGACTCACAATCAGAATGAAAGTATCTGATTTAAGAGTAATGGGTAGAGCAACTCAAGGGGTTCGCCTAATCAACATCAAAGGAAACGACTCTATTGCAGCAGTAGCAAAAGTAATGAGAGAAGATGAAGAAGAAATCGATGACCTTGCTACTGGTGAGAATGGCACAGAAATTGAAAATAATTCAGAAGAATAAATTGTAAACTAAACCTAAAAAAATGAAAAAGTATATCATATTATCGGCTGCTTTACTTTTTGCGGTAAACACCTTTGCTCAAAAAGATGAAATTAAAGCCATCAAAAAAATCTTAGAAAAGAGCAACGCTAAAGAAGATGATTACAAACAAGCGAAAATCTTGATAGATCAAACTACTCCTTATATCGGGAATGCCACTCCGGCTGAACAAGCAGAGTTTTATTTCTATAAAGGAAGTTTTGAGCTTAGACAAGCTGAAGTAGGAGGTAATCCTGAATTGTTTGCGTCAGCTGTTCAGAGTTTGAATAAACTGAAAGCTGTAGAGGCTAATGAGAAGAAAAAACCTTTTACAGACAAAATCGATAAAGAGTTATTGCCTGGTATTAGTAAGCTTTCTCAAAAAGCGATGGAATACAGCAAAAACAAGAAATATCGTGAAGCGACTTCAATTTTCAAGTCTCTTTATGATTTGAATAAAGATCCTTTGATGTTGTATTATGCAGCTTCTACTTCTTTGAACGTGCCTGATTATAACACCGCTTTGGAGTATTACCAAGAGCTTTTAGATATGAATTTCACTGGAGAGTTCGAATACTATACGGCTCTTAACAAAAAAGAAAACATAAGAGAAACTTTTTCTACAAAAGCCCTTATGGATGAGGCTGTGAAATTAGGTGCTTATACAGACCCTAAAAAGGAAATGGAACCATCAAAAAAACCGGAGATTCTTAAAAATATGGTATTGATTTATTTGAACGTAAATCAAAAAGCAAGAGCTCAAAAGCTTTTAGACGATGCTAGAAAAGAAAACCCGGATGATTTACAATTATTATTGGTTGAGGCCAACTTCCACCTTCAAAACGAAGATATGGCAAAGTTTGAGGCGGTGATGAATCAAGCGATTCAAAAAGATCCTACTAATCCTGAACTTTACTATAACTTAGGGGTTACGAGTAGCGAAGCAGGAAATGTGGATATCGCAAAACAATATTACCAAAAAGCTTTACAACTTAACCCTGAACACGTGAATGCCAATATCAACTATGGAGCTTTAATCGTTCAAGGAGATCAAGCAGTTATTGATAAAATGAATGCTTTGGGTTATTCAAAAGAAGATCAAAAGAAATATGAGCAGTATAAGCTTGAAAGAGAACAACTTTTGAAAAGTGCTATTCCATATTTCGAAAAAGCTCTTTCTGTTGAACCAGATAACCAATACGCTATTGCTAATCTAGTAGGAATCTACGGAGCTCTAGAGATAACTGACAAAGAAGCCGAGTATAAGGCAAAACTTAAAAACTAATTTAAAAGACAGCTTCGGCTGTCTTTTTAGTTTTAACAAAAAAGCGTAAATTTGCTATATGATACAAGTCGAAAAGTATATACACACCAGAATCCTTCCTTTTGAAGTTACTCAGATAGTAGCTTCGGTTCAAGATTTTTTTATAGACAACGGCTTTTCTCATTTCCCGATAACTGATCAAGGTGTTTATCTGGGTTGTATTGTGGCAGATGATGTAGAAACTTTTGATGCAGACAAAACCATAGGTGACTATCGCTATACGCTTGAAGGCTTTTATGTAAGAGAAAACACCAACTGGCTCGATGTTTTGGAGAAATTTGCTCAGAATCAAACAGATGTTATGCCAGTGCTAAATAGTGATAATCGCTATTTGGGTTACTATAAACTCTCAGACATTGTGCAGATTTTTAGCGAAACGTCATTCCTTAGAGAACCCGGAGGTATTATTGTTGTAGAGAAAACAGCAGTTCAATATTCCGCTAGTGAGATTGCACAAATTGTCGAAAGCAATGGGCACAAACTTCTAGGAATGTTTCTTTCAGAAGTAAATGACAAGGTGCAGGTTTACATCAAAGTGAATGCTGAAAACCTCAACGAAATCCTGCAAAGTTTCAGAAGATATGATTATGAAATTATATCAGAGCACACAGAAGACAATTATTTGCAAAACCTAAAAGATAGAGCCGATTATTTGGACAAATACCTTAATATCTAAGTATGAAATTTGCTGTTTACGGACAATATTATCACGAAAATCTAGAGGCAATCCTATCAGAACTTTTTTTGTTCTCTAAAGAGAAACAAGTAGAATTAGTGTTCGAAAAAGGTTTTGTTGAAATGATTTCAGAACGACAACCTTTGGATGTGAAAACTTTCGCTTCACATACAGATTTAGATAGGTCTTTTGATGTATTTATCAGTATTGGTGGAGACGGAACTATCCTGAGAGCAGCCACTTTTGTTCGTGATTTAGAAATCCCCATTTTAGGTATCAATGCAGGCAGGTTGGGTTTTTTAGCTAGTATCCCTCAAGAGAGTATCGCATATTATTTGGATTTGGTATATCGTAAAGAATATACACTTTCTGCCAGAACGGTTTTAGGATTACATTCCTCTGTAAATAATCAACAACTGGAAGATATCAATTTTGCTTTGAACGAAGTTTCCATCAACCGTAAAGATACCACTTCGATGATTGTTATCGAAACTTATCTGAACGGAGAATATTTGAACTCTTATTGGGCAGATGGGCTTGTGATTTCTACTCCTACAGGCTCTACAGGTTATTCTTTGAGTTGTGGTGGTGCTGTACTGCTTCCGGATTCAAAAAGTCTTATTATCACGCCCATAGCCCCACACAACCTGAACACCAGACCTATTGTGATTCCTGAAGATACAGAAATCACACTTAAGGTTTCAGGTAGAGAAGAAAATTATTTGGTTTCGCTTGATTCTCGAATTACAACCATGACCAATGAGGCGGTTCTTACGATAAGAATGGAGCCTTTCAAAATCAATATGGTCGCCTTTGCTGATAAAACCTTTTTGAATACCCTTCGCAATAAATTGCTTTGGGGAGAAGACAAAAGGAATTAAAAAAATCCACACTTTTAAATATAGTTATCCGTTCCTTTTTCTATTGTCATTTTGATGGTAATAGCTAGGGACTCGACTTCTTTTTTTGTTAAAATTCAATTTTTTCTTTCTATTACATAAAAGTTAATGTTAGCTTCAATTTTCAGATTGGAGTACGTAAAAAACCATTTATATTTGTTGTGTATCAATCACAAAACAAACACTTTAGCTTATGTGTAGAATTAAATTATGTGCCGTGCTGATGCTAGTTGCTTTGGGGGCACAAGCTCAAGTTGAAGCCAATTATGAGTGGACCAAAATTACAGAAGTAGGCTTCTTTAACAATCCTGATTTTGTGGAGTATCTCACAGATTTAGATAGTGAAGGAAATATCTATTTAACAGGGCATAAAGAAAACGGATTTGTTTATGGAACTCATCTTCTAGGAGATATTTTCCTCAGTAAATATGATAGTGAAGGGCAATTGCTTTTCACTAAGACTTTCCAAGGAGATGCTCAATTATTTAATATGAAAACAGATTTTTCAGGTAATGTGTATCTGATTGTTGGATTTTTTGATGAATTCACTGTTGGTACTACTGTCTTTGAAAGTTCGGATATAATGATTCGGTATGTGCTGTTGAAGTTAGATAGTAACGGAGATTTAGTATGGTCTTATTCTCCTTATGAAATCGGAGATTGGTTTGTGCAAAACTGTTTTGCGATTACTGTAGCTCCCAATGATGATGTTTATTTAGGTTACGACACTTATATGGATTCTTTCATTACACAATTTGACAGTAACGGAAATGAAATAAATACCATTGAGCAAACCGGAGTAAAAATGATTACTTCTATAGATTTAGATACTGAAGGAAATTTATACGTAGCGGGTTCGTGTGCAGGACTTGATTCAAGCTATAATGGCGTTTCAGTTCCTACATCGTTTCAATATACTGTTTATCTGGCTAAATATTCGCCAACTTTTGATTTTCAATGGGTAAAATATAAAGAAGATATCACTTGTCCATTGCCTCAAGTTGCTGTAAATACTCCTGATGAAGTGTATTTTAGTTCGCAACTTTGGGATGATTTACTTTTTGAAGGAATTTCTTTAGAAGGACCTATGGGAGGTGGAACAGATTTTTTCATAGCCAAATTCAATGCTTCGGGAACTATTCAATGGATAAAGGAACTTCAAGGAGCAGGAAGTGTGTTCCAAGGAAGTCAAAATTTTCTGGAAGCTGATAGCCAAGGTAACGTTTCGTTTGTAGGTGAATTTAGAGGAAACATCAACTGGGGAGCTCAAACTACGACTTCGATAGGAATGAGTGATGATGCGATTTTTCTAAAATATGATACTCAGGGTAATCTTCTTTTTGTAAAAACAGCAAGCAGCGAACATCAAGACCGTTTTGATAGCGTAGTTACAGATTCAGAAGGAAATAGTTATCTTTCAGGATTAGGGTATAACCAAATTCAAATGGACGCACTTCTTTTTGGGAATGGTGTAGATGCTTATTTCCCATTCTTGACGAAAATCAGCACTCAGGCTCTAAACGTAAATCATCCTGAACTTCAATCTATCACTGTATATCCGAACCCAACCGAGAATTATTTGTTTGTCGATGGTGCGAGAGAAAACACCCGAGCTACTTTATTTAACCTATTAGGTCAAAAAGTGAAAGACGTAATTGTTATTCCATCGGAACCACTAAATATAACAGATTTGTCATCAGGCATCTATTTGCTCAAGACAGAAAAGCATACTCCGGTGAAGTTCGTGAAGAAATAGTTGTTAATAACTCTTGCCTTAAAAATCCGATTAATTTCGTAAATTTGAGTTTTACTACAAAGCCGTAAATCTCTCTCTATGTATTTAATCTTCGATACCGAAACCACTGGATTACCACGTAATTGGAGTGCTCCCATAACCGATACAGACAACTGGCCAAGATGCGTTCAGATTGCTTGGCAGTTGCACGATGCTATGGGGAATGTTGTTGAGCATCAAGATTATTTGATAAAACCGGACGGATTCAATATCCCGTTTGATTCAGAACGAGTACACGGAATTTCGACCGAATTGGCTCTGGAGCAAGGAATTCCGCTTCAAGAGGTTTTAGAGAAGTTTAATATCGCTTTGGCGAAAGCCAAATTTGTAGTTGGTCACAACGTAGAGTTTGATTTGAATGTGATGGGCTGTGAGTTTCATCGCTATTCGGTCGATACAGAACTCAACAACAAACCTATTTTAGACACTTGTACAGAATATACAGCAGAATTGCTAAAACTTCCCGGAGGTCGTGGCGGACGTTTTAAACTCCCAACACTCACCGAGCTTTATCAGTTTTTGTTTCAGGAAAGTTTTAGCGAAGCTCATAATGCCACAGCCGATGTTGAGGCGACTACAAGAGCCTTTTTAGAACTTATCCGAAAAGAATTTTTCACCAAAGAACAACTTGATGTTCCGGCAGATTATTTCAAAAACTTCAAAGAAAACAACCCGACAACCATTCAGCTTATCGGGCTGAAGCATATTAATCTAAAAGCGGCTTCAGATCAAATCAGAAAGCAAGCTGCTCAAGCGGCTCAAGGTTCAGGCAGTGCTACGGTGGATGTTTCTCAAATCACGGGAGATTTTGTGCATTTGCATAACCATACACAATTTTCGGTATTGCAATCTACCATTTCAGTTCCTGCTTTGGTTGCTGCTACGGCAAAAAACAAAATGAAAGCAGTGGCAATGACCGATATCGGGAATATGATGGGAGCATTTCAGTTTGTGAGTAAAATCGAAGCCCATAACAAATCGGTAAAAGCAAAAAATGCTGAAATAGAAGAAAACGGAGGTGTCCCGACAGAAGTTCCTATTAAACCTATCGTGGGTTGTCAACTTTTTGTGTGTGAAAACCATTTGGATAAATCCAGAAAAGACAACGGTTATCAAGTCGTGTTTTTGGCTAAAAACAAAAAGGGATATCACAATTTAGCTAAGATGTCTTCGATTGCTTACACCAAAGGATTTTACTACGTTCCGAGG
>JBEBUB010000029.1:0-15270 GCA_040393445.1 Flavobacterium beibuense | reverse complement strand
AGTTCGATAAATACCCGACACCTAGACAGTAACTACATATCGATAACTCACAAATGACAAGAAATAAATTTGCCTTACCTAATTGTCAGATGAAAAAAAGATTGATTTTCTAGTTTACTGGATGTCGGAAGAGTGTCATTTAATTTCGTTTGCAAACAAAAACAATTAACCAACAACTAACTGATAACTGATAACTGATAACTGATAACTGATAACTGTTAACTGATAACCGAAAACTGATAACTAATAACTGTCTCAAAAGATGTTTCGACTTCGCTATGCTTCGCTCAACATGACAGAGGAATTAAAATCAAAATTTAACCCTCTGTGTCTATATCATCATCATAGAAATCTTCAATATCTCGTCTGTCTTTTTTGGTTGGGCGACCTTGACCTTTGGTTCTGTAATGTTCTTTGGAGAGTTTCAGAAGTTCTAAATGTTCGAAAGCTTCTTTCGGGGTTTCGTCTTTACGGTAGATATCTACAAGTTTAGCTCCCACCCTGTTTTGCGGGATATCCAAAACGGTTAATTGATAGTTGATTTGGTCTTTTCTGATGGTGATTTTATCCATAGGAAAAACCTCTTTAGACGACTTAGCGACTTGTCCGTTTACGGAAATATGATTCTTTTTGCAGGCTTCGGTTGCTATATTTCGGGTCTTGAAATATCTCACACACCATAAATACTTGTCTATCCGCATATTTTTGTAAAAAGTACGTTAATACTGCATACAAAAATAAAGCAAAATTGTATCTTGCACCCCAAAATTATCCTAAAAATGAAAAACCGAATTCTTTTCTTGTTTGCTCTAAGTATAATCCTATTTTCTTGTAAAAGTGACGATAACTCTGCTTATGTGCCACCACGTGATTACGGAGAACAATACGCTAACGAAATTGTTGAAATTGAGGAATACTTAAATACACACTATATCACCGTTTCGGGCACTGAAGTAAGCATTGTAAAAATTCCTGCAAACGGAACACAAACCCCAATTTCTCAGCATCCTGATTTGACATTCAAAATGGTTGACAAACATGACATTCAATATAAACTCTATTACTTAAAACTCAACGAAGGCGAAAACCAACGTCCTTCACATGTGGATTCGGTTTTTGTAAGTTACAGAGGTTTCTTGAAAGACAACACACAATTTGACTATAGACCCAACCCTCTTTGGCTTACTCTTGACACTACTATCGAAGGTTTTGCTCAGATTATGCCAGAATTCAAAACCGGAACCTATAACACTACCACAGAATCTTTTGAAGGTTCTGGGTTCGGAGTAGTATTCATTCCGTCAGGATTGGGATATTACAACATACCTCCGCAATCTGCTCCTGAAGTAGGTTATTATAATACTTTGGTTTTTTCTTTTTCGCTAAACACCCTTCGTTATAGAGATCATGACCTTGACGGAATTCCGTCATATTTGGAAGTGGCCAACCTTGGTGACGACCCAAGAAAATACGATACAGATGGTGACGAAACGCCAAACTATCTAGACATTGACGATGATAATGACGGAACGACTACGAAAAAAGAAATCGAAGACGAAAACGGAGACCCTTTACCGTTTGACCAAATCCCAACTTGTCAAGGTGGAACTATAAAAGTACACTTAGACCCTGCTTGTTTTTAATTTTAGAAAATTATAACACTTCAATGTTCTGATTTAGATTGCCTAAGGGTAAAATAAAAAGTACCTTTGCGGGAATACCTATTAACACCTTCCTAAAAATGGATAAAAAGATCTTTTCCTTTCTGTTCTCAACCCGACTCATGGCTGTTTTGTTTCTTGTCTTTGCAACTGCTATGGGAATCGGAACCTTTATTGAAGACAAGTACAACACGGTTACTGCCCGTATTATGATTTATAATGCTTGGTGGTTTGAAGTTATCATGGTCTTTTTCCTGATTAACTTCATTGGGAATATCAAAAGATATAACTTGTTCAGAAAAGAAAAGTGGGCAACACTACTGTTGCACTTATCTTTTATCCTCATTCTTGTCGGAGCTTTTATTACCCGTTATATCAGTTATGAAGGTGTAATGCCTATCAAAGAAGGACAAACCGTTAGCCAGATGTATTCTGATAGAGTTTATCTGACTGTTTTTGTAGATGGTGAGCATAATGGTGAAATGCAACGAAAAATTCACGAAAAACCACTACTACTCTCTCAAGCTACAGATAATGATTTTGCTATAAAAGGCGAATTTAGCGGTATTCCTTATCGTATTGAATACAAAGACTTCATTATGGGTGCTACCGAAGAAATCGTAGAAGACCCAAACGGAGACTACTATCTAAAACTTGTAGAATCAGGTGACGGAAATCGTCATGAACACTTCCTCAAAGAAGGTGAAGTGCAGAACATTCACAACATTCTGTATTCGTTTAACAAAGAAACCGAAGGAGCTATCAACATCTTCAAAAACGAAAACGATGAGTATTTCATCAAATCATCTTTTGGAGGAAATTTCATGGTAATGGCAACTCAAGAGCAAGGTTTGGTGTATGCAGATTCGTTGCAAACGCTTAATCTTCGTTCGCTTTATACGTTGGCCGGAACAGGCATTGTGCTTCCGGAGCCTGCTATGAAAGGAAAAATAGCTTATACCTCAAACGGAAACTGGAAAGATAGAGAAAGTCACGATGCTTTGGTTGTAACCGTAAAATCTGAAGGAGCAGAAAAAGAAGCTGTTCTTCTAGGTTCAAGAGGAGACGTTGGAGTTCCGATTTCGTTTAAACAAGGAAATCTAGAATATACTCTATTTTTTGGAAGTAAAGTTTATGACCTTCCGTTCTCAATTCGTTTGAATGACTTTATTGCAGATAAATATCCGGGAACACTAAATAGTTTCTCTTCGTTTAAAAGTAAAATTACCGTAGAAGAACAACCACAAAGCGATTCGTTTGATTATGAAATTTATATGAATCATGTGCTTGACCACAAAGGGTACAGATTCTTCCAGGCTTCCTACAACTATTCCAACGCTATGCTTCGTGAAGCTCACGAACCAGACATTACGGTTCTTTCTGTGAATCATGATTTCTGGGGAACTTGGGTAACCTACATCGGATACACCTTACTTTATATCTCAATGATCTGGATTATTTTCGATAGAAATTCTCGTTTCGGAGACTTGAGGAAATTACTCAAAAAAGTAAAAGAAAGAAAAGCTAAAATGCTAGGCGTTTTGGCGCTGCTAATCGGGTTACAAGGTTTTGCACAACAAGAGGATGCCAACCACACACACAGACCTCGAATGGCATTCAAACAAGAGCAAGTTGATTCGCTAATCAACGTCTTGGCTGTAGATAAACAGCATGCTGAAAAGTTCGGTAAACTTGTGATTCAAGACGATGGTGGTCGTATGAAACCTGTAAACACTTTCTCTTCTGAACTTATCAGAAAAGTAAGTAAAAGTGACCACTACAAAGGTTTAAACTCAGATCAGGTATTTTTGTCAATGACACAATATCCGGATTTGTGGTTTGAGGTGCCTCTCATTTATTTGAAAACCGGAAATGACAGTATCAGAAAAATTTTAGGAGTAGATAAAGACGATAAATATGCTCCTTTTATTAAGTTTTTTGACGAAAGAGGAAATTATAAACTGTCTCCTTATCTTGACAAAGCTTATGAGTCAAGAACACCCAATTCATTCGAAAAAGATTTTATCGAAGCCAACAAAAGAGTTGTGTTACTGAATGCTGCTTTAAGCGGAAAAATCTTACGTGTATTCCCTATCCCGAATGACAAAGGCAACAAATGGATTTCGTTTTTAGAGCTAGGAGATTCTCCTATCAAAGGACAAGATTCTGCTTATGTAAGAAACATTATTCCTTATTATTTCCACTCCCTACAAGAGGCTCAACAAACCGGAGGCTATAAACAAGCAGACGAACTTCTGGAAAGCATAACTACTTATCAGAAGAAATTTGGTAGTGAAGTAAGACCAAGTGAGAATAAGATTAAATCAGAAGTTCTTTATAACAAATACGACATCTTTAAAAAGCTATTCTCTTGGTATATGTATGCTAGTAGCTTGATGTTTTTGTTTGTTATTGTTCAGATTTTTTACAACAACAAAACCGTAAATAGACTAGAAAAAACAACCCATTGGATAATTATCGGATTGTTTGTACTTCACACACTTGGTCTTGCTGTTCGTTGGTATATTTCAGGTCATGCTCCTTGGAGTGATGCCTATGAATCGATGATTTATGTAGCTTGGGCAACGATGCTTTTCGGACTTGTTTTTGGAAGAAAATCAGGGCTAACGGTAGCTTCTACTGCTTTTGTAACATCAATGGTGTTGATGATTGCTCATTGGAACTGGATGGATCCTGCCATTGCTAACTTACAACCCGTTTTGAATTCTTATTGGTTAATGATTCACGTTTCTATCATTGTAGGTAGTTATGGGCCGTTTGCCATCGGGATGATTCTTGGAGTGGTTGCTTTATTGCTAATGGTTTTCACCAATAGTAGCAACAAACAAAAAATGGAACTCAACATCAAAGAGATTACCTATATCAACGAAATGGCTTTAACTGTTGGGCTTGTGATGCTCACCATCGGGAATTTCCTTGGCGGGCAATGGGCTAACGAAAGTTGGGGTCGTTATTGGGGTTGGGACCCGAAAGAAACTTGGGCGCTTATCTCGATTATGGTGTATGCTTTTGTAATTCACGCAAGACTAGTTCCTGGAATTAGAAACCTTTGGATTTATAATCTATTAAGCATTTGTGCTTTTGCTTCTATCATTATGACTTATTTTGGCGTGAATTTCTACCTTTCAGGGCTTCACTCGTATGCTAGTGGAGACAAAGTAGTAACGCCAAGCTTCGTGTATTATTCGATTGTTATCGTAGCTATTTTAGGAATCATATCTTATTTGCAATACAGAAAATTCTATAAGAAATAATCTGAAACTTATAAAAAGTCAAGGCCCATAACTTCCAACTAAAGTTATGGGCCTTTTACTTAACTTAACCAACTCTTTTAAACTTCAAATCTATTTTCTGTAGCATAACGAATAAGTTCAAGCTTCCCCTCCAAATTCAGCTTTCTACAGATATTTTTACGATGAGTGCTCACTGTCATTTCGCTTAGTGATAATTTATCTGCTATTTCTTTAGTAGTGTTACCCGAACCTATAAGGTTGAGAATTTCTTTTTCTCTTGGACTAAGATGAAAAGCTTTTTCGTCTGTTGTCTTTATAGGTAAATTCAGAAAATAATCCTCTCCTTCTGCTACAGTTTTGATAGCTTCCAACAAGGTTTGCAACGAAGCATTTTTCATCAGATATCCTGAAGCCCCTGCTTCTTTCATCTGGAAAATAACTTCTTCTTGTTCAAACATACTAAAAGCAATCACTTTGCAGTCCGGGCATATTTCTTTAATCTGTTTAGTGGCCGAAATTCCGTCTATTTTTGGCATCCGAATATCAGTTAAAACAATATCAGGCTTAGTGATAAACACTTGCTTTACGAGTTCATAACCATCATTGGCTTGCCCTACAACCTCAATCCAATCTTGATTTTCGAGCAGTAGTTTAATTCCGTCTATAAGCGATTGATGGTCTTCTGCTATTACTATACGAATCATATCGGTATATTTATAATTATAGTTGTTCCCTTAGAGCTTGAATCAATATCAAAAGTACCTCCGTAGCTCTTAATCTTTTTTCGGATATTGCTCAGTCCCATTCCTTCGGTGATGTTTTTAGGAAAACCTTTTCCGTTATCTTCAACAATAATAGTGATTTCATTCTGATGCTGTGTCAAACTAATCAAAACCTTTGAAGCAGAAGCATGTTTGATACAGTTCGTAACCAGCTCTTGAATGGCTCTAAAAACCGTAATTTCTAATGTCAAATCTAATCGGGAGTTCATCCCGAACGATTGTATCTCTATTTCGAATTTCTTCGGAACAGATGTTTTTTCGGCCAGAATTTTAAGAGCAGGAATAAGCCCTCTGTCTGCTATTACTCCGGAATTTTTAGCATGAGCTAATCTACGTACGTTCTGGTAAGCATCATTAATGAGTCCATTTGCTTTTTCAAACAACGGATAGTTTTCTTGAGCTGTTTGGCTTCGTAAATTTTCGAAATTCAGTCGTAATGAAGCCAACATACTTCCTAAATTATCATGCAAATCTTGAGCAATAAGTTGTCTTTCTTTTTCCTGCCCTTCGATCATTGCATCAATAATATTCATCTCTTGAGTTTTGAGCAAATTCTCAGACTTTTGCTGCTCGATGATTTTCTCTTGTTCGGCTATTTTCTTTTTCCTCAACAGATATTTCACAATAAAATATGAGGCTGTGAGTAGAGCAATAAAAAGCCCTAAGGTTACGAAAAACAATATTCGGTTAGCTCTTTGTTTCTCACCTAAAAGAACATTTTCTTGTTTGAGATACTCATTTTCCAGCTGCTTTTTCTCTGTTTCATACTGAATCTGATATTCCTTAATTGCGATATTTTGTTTTTTAAAATTAAGACTATCAGCATATTCTTTACTTAAATGAATATATTTTATTGCATTCTCATAGTCTTTCAAATTCTCATAGTTCAATGACAAAGCTTCATAGATATGGGCTTTCATGCCTTGCTCAAATACTACTATATCAAGATCTAATGCTTCTTTAAGTAAGTTTATTGCTTTTCGATGCTCTTTAAGTGATAAATAGACGGCAGCTTGATTTACTTTAGAATTGGCGATTTCGTCGGCAATATTATTCCGTACTAAATAAGGATAGAGTTTCATCTCATATTCTAATCCTTTCAAAGGATTATTCAGAATTTGTGAATATATCAAACCTATGAAACTATTCACCTTATACATATATAAACTATCTGTAGTTGCTCCAATAGCGTCATGAGCTAGATTACACAACTCAAGAGCCTTTTCATTCTCTTGAAAAATAATTTTTTCATAAGCCTTTAAATAATAAAACCGAGAAGCTATTTTATTATTATGATTTTTTTTAAGATAGTCCTCCATCTCCTGCAAATAGATGTTGGGGTCATCACCAACAACTGCAAAAGCCAGTTGATAGGTAACCAACATCGCCTTCTCCATCTCTCCTGCTGCGAGATATTTTTTTCTGGCTTTTAAATAGTATTTAAATGAAATATCATGAACGCCTTTTATGTCAAGCACTTTTGCTTTGGCATAATAATAATCTGCTTTTTGTGTATCAGACAGTTTAAGAGTATCCGTTTTAGACAAAATCTTCTCCACTTCATTATACTTTTCCTTTTCAATCAAGATTAACAATGAATCCTGTCTAGGAGTCTGAGCTAGAAGATTTATAATAAAAGCTGAAGGAAAGAAAATAAAAAACCAGGATAAGAAAAATTTCATTGAAAAATAAATTTATCATGGTTTAATTACACCAATACCTACTGTCCCGGGTTTTCCTCCATTTGTAGTAATACTCCTTTGTACGGCATTTAGCTTTGCGTCATCATGTTTGATTATAATAATAATGTCTCCACCCTCGAACTCTTTTACACTAGGCACCGTGAATTCTATCTGAACTACTTCAGGAGTTGTTCCGTAATTATCATCATCTTTACCATTCTGTGTATATATCATCAGACACTTTTTGTCATTCCAAATAACTATGTGAATATCATTTGTGTCAAAATTAAAAGCCAGTCCATTGAGTTTAGGAAGAATTACATTATAAGAAGCTTTACCTGTAGTAGTATCATATGAGCCTATTCCTTTGAAATAGATATCTTGTTCTGTCATGTTGTAATGTTTTGGTTAGTGTTAACAAATATAAAAGGATTCTTTAAAACAGCAAATATCCTATCGTAATATAAAACCGTTGAAGCAAAATACATTTAAGACAAATGATGTATAAAACTCTTCCGAATATACGAGAACAAAGAAAGTAAGAACTTTTTCATAATCAAAAGGTTTTTAATTAAACAAAATAAAGCCGTAAGAAATGGGTGTAATCCTGTACGGCTTTTCAAAAAACAAACATTGTATATAAACAGGACAAAGATACTTTCGACAATAAGGCAAAAACATACCCTACGTAGGGTATTCTATTTTGAATTCAAGGTTTAAATGTTAAAGTTTCAATTTCAGCACCTTACAAAGTAGAGAAAAAATAAGGATTACTTAGGAAGAATATTCGTTTTAAATATAATTGTAACTTTGTTGAACCATTACACTCATTATGTTTAAAAACAGAAAAGATCTTGTCTTTGTTATTTTAGCCGGAATTTTTATTACCAATGCTGTTACAGCAGAATTAATTGGTGGAAAGTTGATTCAAATTGGTCCTTTTGTGATGAGTATCGGGATTTTACCTTGGCCCATTGTTTTTCTAACCACAGATTTAATCAATGATTACTTTGGTAAGGAGGGAGTTAAAAAATTGTCTTATATCACTGCTGCTTTGATTGCTTATGCTTTTATAGTGCTGTTTTTTGCTATTACTATTCCTGCAGCAAGTGGAATTTCACCTGTTACTGATGGGCAGTTTCAAGCCGTTTTCGGGCAAAGTATGTGGATTATAGTCGGGAGTATTACGGCCTTTTTGATATCACAATTGATTGATGTGTATATCTTTTCGTACTTTAAGAAAAGAACCGGAAATAAAAAAATATGGCTTCGAGCTACGGGTTCGACTGTTGTTTCACAGCTTTTTGATTCGTTTATCGTATTAGGAATTGCTTTCTGGCTTCCGGGAAAAATAAATACAGAAACTTATATCTCTTCGGGACTTACGGGTTATACGTTTAAATTAGGAACAGCTATCCTACTTACTCCTCTTATTTATTTAGGCCATTATTGGATTCGGAAATATCTAAAAGAAGAGAAGAAAGCCTAAACTTAAAATATCTTTAAATAAAAAATCCCGACTCTTTCGAGTCGGGATTTTTAGTTTTATTAGCTGAGGCATTATGCCTGACCTGCTGGTCCGAAGTTTAAAGGAATAGAAGGTTGTTCTGCTCCTTTGATTTCTCCATAAGTACTTTCAAATCGTTGTACGTTTTCTCCTAATGCTTTAAGCAAACGCTTAGCGTGTTGAGGAGTAAGCACAATTCTCGATTTTACTTTTGCTTTTGGAGTTCCTGGCATGATGCTTACGAAATCTATCACAAATTCTGATACCGAGTGGTTGATAATTGCCAAGTTGGAATAAGTTCCTTCAGCTGTTTTTTCGTCCAATTCGATATTTATCTGTTGTTTATTATTAGTATCGCTCATAGCTTTTCAATTAAATTTTTGAAGGTAATAGTTCTTCTTCTTTCGCTCCTACGATGATGTGATCATAAGCTCTCATACCTGTACCTGCAGGAATTCTGTGACCTACGATTACATTTTCTTTCAATCCTTCTAACGTATCGATTTTACCTGCAACTGCAGCTTCATTCAATACTTTAGTTGTTTCCTGGAACGATGCAGCCGAAATGAACGACTTAGTTTGCAACGAAGCTCTAGTAATACCTTGAAGAATCGGAGTCGCTGTAGCAGGGATAACATCTCTTGCTATAACTTGATTTTTATCTTCACGTTTTAGTAAAGAATTTTCATCTCTAAGCGTACGAGCAGAAATAATCTGACCTGCTTTTAGTGTTGATGAATCTCCAGCATCTTCTACAACTTTCATTCCGTAAAGTTTATCGTTTTCAGCGATAAAGTCTTTCGTATGAGCCAATTGTTCTTCAAGGAACAAAGTATCTCCCGGATCAATGATTTGTACTTTTCTCATCATCTGACGGATGATTACCTCAAAGTGTTTGTCATTGATTTTTACCCCTTGCAGACGATATACTTCTTGAATTTCATTTACAAGATACTGTTGAACAGCACTTGGTCCTTTAATTCTAAGGATATCTTCTGGAGTGATAGCTCCGTCTGAAAGTGGCGAACCAGCTCTTACGTAGTCATTCTCTTGAACTAAGATTTGGTTCGATAATTTCACCAAATATTTTTTCACTTCACCAAAACGAGATTCGATGATGATCTCACGGTTACCACGTTTGATTTTTCCGAATGAAACTACTCCGTCAATTTCAGAAACTACAGCAGGGTTTGATGGGTTACGAGCTTCCAAAAGCTCAGTAATTCTTGGTAAACCACCGGTGATATCGCCTGCTTTTGCAGAACGTCTAGGGATTTTTACTAAAATCTTACCTGCTTTAATTTTCTCTCCATCATTTACCATAAGGTGAGCCCCTACCGGTAAGTTGTATGAACGGATAAGCTCTCCATCTTTTCCATAAATATGTAATGTTGGGATAAGCTTTTTGTTTCTTCCTTCAGAGATTACTTTTTCTTGGAAACCGGTTTGCTCATCAATCTCAACTTGGAACGTTTGTCCTTGTTCGATATCTTCATAACCTACTTTTCCGGTAAATTCAGAAATGATAACCCCGTTATATGGATCCCATTTACAGATTGTAGTTCCTTTTTCAACTACATCTCCGTCATTCACAAAAATAGTTGCTCCATAAGGAATGTGGTGAGTGTTCAACACGATTCCTGTATTTACATCTACCAATTTCAATTCCGTAGAACGTGAAATTACGATATCAACTGTATTTCCTTCAGCATCTTCACCTTTTACAGTTCTAAGCTCTTCCATTTCTAGACGACCTTTGAAACGAGTTACGATACTAGACTCTTCAGAAATTCCTCCTGCTACCCCTCCAACGTGGAATGTACGAAGTGTAAGCTGAGTACCCGGCTCCCCAATTGACTGAGCAGCAACAACTCCTACAGCTTCTCCGGTTTGAGCCATTTTTCCTGTTGCCAGGTTACGTCCGTAACATTTAGCACAGATACCTTTTGCAGATTCACAAGTCAAAGGCGAACGAACTTCGATTTTCTCAATCGGAGATTCAGCAATTGCTTTTAAATGAGCTTCTACGATATGTTCTCCAGCATTGATGATTACTTCAGAAGTAAGTGGGTTGATAACATCCTCAAGAGCAACACGTCCTAAAACTCGCTCTCCAAGGCTCTCAACAACCTCTTCATTCTTTTTCAAAGCTGTAACTTCAACACCTCTAAGTGTACCACAATCATCTTCATTAACGATTACATCTTGAGCAACGTCATGAAGCCTTCTTGTCAAATATCCAGCATCCGCTGTTTTAAGAGCGGTATCGGCAAGACCTTTACGAGCACCGTGGGTAGAGATGAAGTATTCCAAAATCGAAAGACCTTCTTTAAAGTTAGAAAGAATCGGGTTTTCGATAATCTCTCCACCACCAGCAGTCGATTTTTTAGGCTTAGCCATCAAACCACGCATACCTGTAAGCTGACGAATCTGCTCTTTAGATCCTCTCGCTCCAGAATCAAGCATCATATACACAGAGTTGAAACCTTGTTGGTCTTCTCTAATGTTTTTCATTGCTAATTCTGTTAGCAAAGCGTTGGTTGAAGTCCATACGTCAATAACCTGATTGTATCTCTCGTTATTGGTGATAAGACCCATGTTATAGTTCATAGTAATACCTTCAACCTGCTCGTTAGCACTAGCGATAAGATCTTGCTTTTTCTCAGGAATTTTGATATCACCTAAACTGAACGAAAGACCTCCTTTGAATGCAAACTGATAACCCATGTTTTTGATGTCATCAAGGAATGCAGCCGTTGTAGGCACATTAGTTACAGCCAAGATTTTACCGATAATATCACGAAGTGATTTTTTAGTCAATACTTCGTTAATATATCCTGCTGCTTCAGGAACTACTTCGTTGAACAAAACTCTACCAGCAGTTGTTGGGATAATTTTATAAACCAACTCGCCGTTTTCGTTAAAGTCTTTTGCTCTAATTTTAACTCCTGCATTAAGATCTAATCTTCCTTCGTTAAGGGCAATGTGAACTTCTTCAACAGAATAGAAAGTTTGTCCTTCTCCTTTGATTTTATGTTCAGGAGTTGATTTTCTTTCTTTAGTCATATAATATAACCCGAGTACCATGTCTTGAGAAGGTACGGTAATCGGAGCTCCGTTTGCTGGGTTCAAAATGTTGTGTGATGCCAACATTAAGATTTGAGCTTCCAAAATTGCTTCTGGGCCTAGCGGTAAGTGAACCGCCATCTGGTCACCATCGAAATCGGCGTTGAAGGCCGTACACACTAGTGGGTGCAACTGGATAGCTTTTCCTTCGATTAGTTTCGGTTGGAAAGCTTGGATACCCAAACGGTGCAAAGTAGGAGCACGGTTCAATAATACAGGGTGTCCTTTGATTACGTTTTCAAGGATATCCCATACTACCGGCTCTTTTTTATCTATGATTTTCTTAGCAGATTTAACTGTTTTTACAATTCCTCTTTCTATCAATTTACGGATAACAAAAGGTTTGTAAAGCTCAGCAGCCATATCTTTTGGAAGACCACATTCAAATAATTTCAACTCAGGTCCAACAACAATTACCGAACGAGCAGAATAATCCACACGTTTTCCAAGTAAGTTTTGACGGAAACGACCTTGTTTTCCTTTCAATGAATCAGAAAGAGATTTCAATGGTCTGTTTGATTCCGTTTTTACTGCTGATGCCTTACGAGTATTATCAAAAAGTGAATCAACTGCTTCTTGAAGCATACGTTTTTCGTTTCTCAAGATTACTTCAGGAGCTTTAATCTCCATCAATCTTTTCAAACGGTTGTTACGGATGATTACTCTACGATACAAGTCATTCAAATCGGAAGTAGCAAAACGACCTCCATCTAGCGGCACAAGCGGACGCAATTCTGGTGGAATAACCGGAATTACTTTCAAAATCATCCATTCAGGAAGATTCTCTCTATTGTTGTTTGCCTCTCTAAATGATTCTACTACGTTCAAGCGCTTAAGAGCCTCTGTTTTACGTTGTTTTGAAGTTTCGTTGTTAGCAGCGTGACGTAATTGATAAGAAAGTTCATCTAGGTCAGTTCTTGCTAACAAGTCAATGATAGACTCAGCACCCATTTTAGCGATAAACTTGTTAGGGTCATTGTCATCAAGATATTGATTTTCCATCGGAAGGGTATCCAAAATGTTTAGATACTCTTCTTCAGTTAAGAAATCAAGTCTATTTAAGGTTTCACCATCAACATTTTTTGCAATACCCGGCTGAATTACTACGTATCTTTCGTAGTAAATAATCATATCCAGTTTTTTAGATGGAAGACCTAGTAAGTATCCGATTTTGTTTGGTAGAGAACGGAAATACCAGATATGAGCGATAGGCACTACCAAGTTGATATGTCCTACTCTGTCTCTACGTACTTTTTTCTCCGTAACTTCAACACCACAACGATCACAAACAATTCCTTTGTAACGGATTCTTTTATATTTTCCACAAGCACATTCGTAATCCTTTACAGGCCCGAAAATTCGCTCACAGAAGAGTCCGTCTCTTTCTGGTTTGTGAGTACGATAGTTAATGGTTTCAGGTTTTAGTACTTCTCCCTTAGACTCTGCTAAGATACTTTCAGGAGACATTAACCCTATTGAGATTTTATTAAATCTCTTAACTGTATTTTTATCTTTATTTCTGTTTGTTGTCATAATAACTTTTTGTTTAAGGTTTAAGGCTAAAGTTTAAGGCCGTAACCTTAAACTTTAAACTTTAAACTATAAAATTATTCTTCTAAACGAATATCAAGTCCAAGACCTTTAAGCTCGTGCATCAATACGTTGAACGATTCTGGCAATCCTGGTTCAGGCATAGTTTCACCTTTCACGATAGCCTCATACGTCTTAGCTCTTCCAATTACGTCATCAGATTTAACAGTAAGGATTTCTCTCAATGTACTTGAAGCTCCATAAGCCTCTAAAGCCCAAACCTCCATCTCTCCGAAACGTTGTCCTCCGAACTGTGCCTTACCTCCAAGCGGTTGCTGTGTAATCAGAGAGTATGGCCCAATCGAACGAGCGTGCATTTTGTCATCAACCATGTGTCCGAGTTTCAACATATAGATAACTCCAACAGTTGCTGCTTGGTGGAAACGCTCTCCGGTTCCTCCGTCATACAAATACGTATGACCAAATCTTGGAATTCCTGCTTCGTCTGTAAGTTCGTTGATTTGATCAAGCGAAGCTCCGTCAAAAATAGGAGTAGCGAATTTTTTTCCTAGTTTTTGTCCTGCCCATCCTAACACCGTTTCATAAATCTGACCGATGTTCATACGAGAAGGTACCCCAAGCGGGTTCAACACAATATCTACTGGTGTTCCGTCTTCTAAGAAAGGCATATCTTCGTCTCTTACGATACGAGCAACAATACCTTTGTTTCCGTGACGTCCTGCCATTTTATCTCCTACTTTCAGTTTACGTTTTTTAGCAATATAAACTTTAGCCAATTTCAGAATTCCTGATGGTAATTCGTCTCCAACAGTAACCGTAAATTTCTCTCTACGTAATGCTCCTTGAAGGTCATTTAATTTGATTTTATAATTGTGAATCAAATCAGTAACCATTTCGTTGGTTTCAGCATCAGCTGTCCAAGAACCTTTTGTTAGGTGAACAAAATCTTCGATAGAAGTAAGCATTTTTTGAGAGTATTTCTTTCCTTTAGGTAGAACTTCTTCTCCTAAATCATTCATTACTCCCTGAGATGTTTTTCCGTTAACAAGAACAAACAACTTGTCGATTAAACGGTTTCTAAGCTCATTGAATTTAACTGCATATTCTGCTTCAAGCTTATCAACATCTTCTTTATCTTTAGAACGCTTACGTTTATCTTTTACAGCACGTGTAAATATTTTTTTGTCTAAAACAACACCATGTAATGAAGGTGTAGCTTTTAGTGAAGCATCTTTTACGTCTCCAGCTTTGTCACCAAAGATAGCACGAAGAAGTTTTTCTTCCGGAGTCGGGTCTGATTCTCCTTTTGGAGTAATTTTACCAATAAGAATATCTCCAGGTTTAACTTCAGCTCCAATTCTGATCATACCGTTTTCGTCCAAATCTTTGGTCGCATCTTCTGATACGTTCGGGATGTCATTAGTAAGTTCTTCACTTCCTAATTTTGTATCACGAACTTCCAACGTATAATCATCAATGTGAAGTGATGTAAAGATATCATCGCGAACTACTTTTTCAGAGATTACGATAGCATCCTCGAAGTTGTATCCTTTCCAAGGCATAAAAGCCACTTTAAGGTTACGTCCGATTGCTAATTCTCCGTTTTGAGTAGCATATCCTTCACAAAGAACTTGACCTTTTCTTACCTTGTCACCTTTTCTTACGATTGGTTTCAGGTTGATACAAGTACTTTGATTAGTTTTTCTA
>JBEBUB010000028.1:0-15476 GCA_040393445.1 Flavobacterium beibuense | reverse complement strand
GCTTTAAGAGCATAGCCGAAGACTTACTTACAGACGAAAAACACGTAACCTTTACACTCACCTCCTATTTTATCGGGATTGCTGTGGGGCAATTGGCTTATGGACCGATCGTTGACAAATACGGACGTAAAAAACCACTCATTGCTGGTTTAACCATCTACATTCTAGCAGCTTTGGGCTGTGCCTTGTCTTATAATATCGACATGATGATCTTGATGAGGTTATTGCAAGGCCTAGGTGGTTGTGTAGGTATGGTGGCTTCAAACGCTATTATTAGTGATGTTTATGAAGTCGATAAAAGAGCTAAAGCCTTCTCTTCTGTGATGTTGATTATGGGAGTTGCTCCACTCATTGCTCCGAGTATCGGTAGTATTTTCGTTGAGAATCTGAGTTGGAATTACATCTTTTATTTCTTAGCCGGATTTGCTTGTTTAGTAGTGATGATGATTTACTTTTTCTTGCCCGAAACGAGTAAATACATGCACAACAACAAACTAAAAATAAGTAAGATTGGTCGAGATTATTTAGAAGTGCTTAAAAACAGAACTTTTTTATTTTATACTATTGGCGGAAGCATCTCAATGTCAATTTTGTTTGCTTATATCTCATCAGCTGCCTATGTGTTTATCACGGTTTACGGTCTTGATAAGGTTACCTTCTCAACCATTTTTGCTATTAATACGACCTCTTTGATTATTGGTAGTTATATGAACGGAGTGCTAACGAAGTATGTAAATTACATCAAAATCGCTAGAATTGCTTCAATTATTATGACGATATTCAGTATAACTGTTGTTATCCTATTATACACTTTAGATAATTTCACGTATCAATGGGTGCTTGGCGGATTATATGCTATATTGCTTGTTGTCGGATTTATAAACCCGAATGCAACTGCAGCATCATTATCTCCTTTTAAAGGAAATGCTGGAGTCGCTTCAGCTTTGGGTGGTGCTATCCGAATGGGGTTAGGTGCTGTCGTGGCTGCTACTATCGGTATCTTCCAATCAAACTCAGCAAGCACCATGTTTATAACCATCTGTGGACTATCTGTACTCACCATGATTATGTTGTGGAGTATTAAGAAAACTTCAAAGTAGTTGGTTGACAGTTGACATTCCGACCGAAGCATAGCGAAGTGGAGGAATCTTAATTAGGCAAAAGCCAATAGAGATGTTTTAACTACGCTTTGCTTCGCTCACCACGACAAAGGTCTTTTCTCTTTGTTCTTTTCTCTATTCTCTCATTGTTTGGAATGGTTTATGTTGGTTTTCACCAAACTTAAACTTATTTCTTATGAATACTGTAGAAACCTTTAGACAACTCCACCAACAAGAAAAACCTTTACTTTTAGCCAACGTTTGGGATGCTCATACGGCTAAATTAGCTCAAAAAGCAGGCTTCCAAGCCTTAGGGTCTTCCAGTCATGCCATTGCGAACTTTCTTGGTTATGAAGATGGCGAAAACATTACTTTCGAACAACTTTTTTATATCGTAAAGCACATCAGAAACGTAGCAGAAATTCCACTATCTGTGGATTTCGAAGCCGGATATTCAGATGACCCACAAGAGGTTGCCCGTTATGCTAAAGAATTAGCTGAGATTGGTGTATTAGGTATCAACATCGAAGATGGAGTAGTAAAAGACGGAAAACGTAGCCTTGGCGATGCAGATTTGCTTGCCACTAAAATAAAAGCGATTAAAGACCTCACGAACATCTTCATCAATGCTCGAATTGATACTTACACCACCAAACATCCGGATAGCTTAAACGAATCGATCTCCAGAGCCTTACAATATCAAGAAGCCGGAGCAGACGGAGTATTTGTGCCTTTGATTCAAACCGAAGCTGATTTACAAACCTTTACCTCTAAAGTGTCTATTCCGTTGAATGTGTTTGTAACTCCTGATTTACCTGATTATGAAACCCTGACAAGGTTAGGCGTTAAACGAATCAGCCACGGAGCCAAACAATATGAAGTATTGATGAAAAAGTCTGAAGAGATTTTCCAGGACTTTGCCAAAAGCAAGAACTATAAAAAGATTCTCGAAGGATGACTTTGTTAGTTGTCAGTGTTCAGTTCTCAGTGTACAGGAGACAGTGAACAGAGAGATTGCTTTGTCATTCCGACCGAAGCGTAGCGAAGTGGAGGAATCTTAATAAGGCAAAAGTAAAAAGCCAATAGAGATGTTTCGACTACGCTTTGCTTCGCTCAACATGGCAATATAATTAGTTTACATGAGATTACTCCGTCTGTTCGCCAGTCTAGGTATTTCATTCTTTCTTTTTTGGAATCAGAAAGAGTAAAACAACAACCCAAACAATAATAATTTGTTGAATGATATTAAATATACCTGAGATAGTGGTAGGGTTAAAAGAGAACACAATCATTGGTAAACTCAGTATTCCAATAAGATCAAGAAAAATAAGAATATATTTCATTGAGCTAAAACCTTCCCTAACAAGAAGTCCTAAACTTACAAAAATTACTATTCCAATTCCCAACAAACTATAAGTTAAAGAGTTTCCTATTAAATGAAGGTCAATTACAAAGTGAGCTATAAAGACTCCAATAACGCAAAATAATAAGTTAGATGCCTTTATATAGTTTGGGTGTATTTCTTTTTTGTTCATTAATCAAATTTTTATTGGGATAGCTCATTACTCTCTAGAACCTTCAATGATTAATAGTGTCTAGATGGTTATATTTAAAGTTTATATGTCAGGTACACGAAAGGATTCGTGCACCAGCGGTGATAATCCATTTTTAAAATCATCAGAACTTAATATTTCGATAATTAATTGAGTATAATTAGCTTTAATCATTTTTCTGATTTAATATATCTTCAATTTGTCTAACATATTTATCTGCTTTATTAATATAAGCCACTCTATTAGTATTGTTTACTTTAGCCCAATCAGAATAATAATTGACAAGTGTATTTAAGGCTGATAATTTAGCTGATTGCTTTAAGTTTTCTGCCTGTCTGTTAAGATATTTACCTTGTTCTTCCTGCGCTAAAGCAGTTCTTTTTAACTCTTCCCTATTTGCTTTTATTTCTTCTCTTTGAAGTCTCAGTTCCTCACTTTGCATTACTATAGAAATGATAATACCACAAAAAGCTAATCCAGAGAACAGTGTGTTTAATCCTCCAAACATATCTCCAAAAGTACCTCTCTCTTCATAACTCTGATTCTTTAAAGTATTATAAGTAATAAACCATCCAATTATAATGAAAATGATAGAAATTATAGATATCAACTTTAACTTTATATTTTTCATCGCCATAAATTATTAGTGAATAATAACCTCCCAAAAATAACAAAATAACATTACTGATTATCAAAATTTTATAAACAATCTCACACAATAGAATGTGGATAATGATAACCCTATTGTTTTTGAAGATAATTTCAAAAAAAAAACCGCCTTGTTCTTTTATAGAGCAAGACGGTTCTTGGTTTTTATAGCATCGGTTAAAGACTAACCGAGATATGCAGTAACGAAATTAATTAAGCTAATTTCTTGTCTAAATTTGTTTTTAGTGTTTGAAGGAAGTCTTCTGTAGTTTGATAATCAGCTTCTGTAAGTCCTTCCGGTTTCACTAGCATAGCCAAGTCTTTAGTCATTTTTCCGCTTTCAACAGTTTCGATACAAACTTGTTCTAGCTTTTCGCAGAAATCGATAAGTTCTTGATTGTTATCTAGTTTACCTCTATGCATTAAACCTCTTGTCCAAGCAAAAATAGATGCAATTGGGTTAGTCGAAGTTTTCTTACCTTGTTGGTGTTGACGGTAGTGACGTGTTACAGTTCCGTGAGCAGCCTCAGCCTCCACAGTTTTTCCATCAGGAGTAACCAGTACAGAAGTCATCAATCCTAAAGAACCGAATCCTTGAGCTACTGTATCAGACTGAACGTCTCCGTCATAGTTTTTACAAGCCCATACGAAACCACCGTTCCATTTCATAGCAGAAGCCACCATATCGTCAATCAATCTGTGCTCATACACGATTCCTAGTGCTTCAAATTGTGCTTTGTAGTGCTCTTGATATACTTCTTCGAAGATATCTTTGAAACGACCATCATAAGCTTTCAGGATCGTGTTTTTCGTAGAAAGATACAAAGGCCATTTTTTAGTCAAAGCCATTTGGAAAGATGAGTGAGCAAATCCGTAGATAGACTCGTCTGTGTTATACATACTCATCGCAACTCCGTCACCTTTAAAGTTATACACTTCCCAAGTAGTAGTCTCTCCAGATTCGTTAGTGAAAGACATAGTTAACTTTCCTTTTCCTTTGATAACTTTATCAGTAGCTTTATATTGATCACCAAAAGCGTGACGACCAATAACGATTGGTTGTGTCCAACCTTGAACGTAACGAGGTACGTTGCTCATAATAATCGGCTCACGGAAAACTGTTCCTCCCACGATATTACGGATAGTTCCGTTCGGAGATTTCCACATTTCTTTCAATCCGAATTCCTCAACACGTGCTTCATCTGGAGTGATCGTAGCACATTTGATTCCTACATTATATTTTTTAATTGCTTCAGCAGCATCAATGGTTACCTGGTCATTAGTCGCATCTCTGTGCTCAACTCCCAAATCGTAGTATTTGATATCTAAGTCCAAATAAGGCAAGATAAGCTGTTCTTTAATAAAAGACCAGATGATTCTTGTCATTTCATCTCCGTCTAACTCCACAACCGGGTTAGCCACTTTGATTTTTGCCATAGTATTTTTGTTTTAAAGTTTTTAAAAATTGACAGCAAAATTACATATTTAAGAATTTAAACACAACAGTTTGAGCTTCTATTTTCTGCTTAATCAATACTTAAAAAAATGTTAATGAAAAGTTATAGAAATTAAAATTAATTTTTATATTTGTCATATAACACACTTAAACTAAATAAATTGACTTGAAAAATCTATCTTTTGATTGGTAAATGTGGCAAGGCCGACGCCATATAACATAACCGAGTAAGTGCTATTGCTCTGGTGAAAACATTCTAAGAGGTAATTTTTCCATACAATTTTATTAAGTTAATAGCCTCTTTCATCTATGGTGAAAGAGGTTTTTGTTTTCTTATATTTGTGTTTTCAAACTGCACCACAATGAACATCAAAAAAACCATCGAAAGCCTTAGAGAAGAGCTGAACCGTCATAATTATAATTACTACGTTTTAGACAACCCTGTAATCTCTGATTATGAGTTCGATCAAAAACTCAAACAACTTCAGGAGTTAGAAAGCCAACACCCTGAATTTTTCGATGAAAACTCCCCTACCCAACGTGTGGGTGGTAGTGTGACTAAGAATTTTCAGACCGTTACTCACAAAACCCGAATGTATTCACTCGATAATTCCTATTCCAAAGAAGAACTTTTGGATTGGGAAAATCGTATTCAAAAAATTCTCGGAGACGTTCCTTTGGAATACACTTGTGAATTGAAATATGACGGAGCTTCTATCAGCATTACTTACGAAAACGCCAAGCTCAAAAGAGCAGTTACTCGTGGTGACGGCTTTCAAGGGGATGATGTAACCCATAACGTAAAGACCATAAAATCGGTTCCGCTAAACCTTAAAGAGTCTTATATGGATGAATTTGAAATTAGAGGCGAAATTATCCTTCCTCTAAAAGGTTTCGAAAAGATGAATCAGGAGCTTATCGAGATTGGAGAAACACCTTATTCCAACCCAAGAAATACCGCTTCCGGAAGCTTGAAACTTCAAGACAGTGCTGAAGTTGCCAAACGACCTCTGGATTGTCTCCTTTATAATCTGATGGGCGATTTTGGAGTTGATACGCATTTTGAAAGTTTAGAAAAAGCCAGACAATTAGGTTTTAAAGTGCCTACCCAATCTGTTTTGGCTAAAAATATGGACGAAGTTTTTGCTTTCATTGATTTATGGAACGAAAAACGTCACGAGCTCCCGTATGAAACCGATGGAGTCGTAATAAAAGTAAATAACCTGCATTATCAGGACGAATTGGGCTATACGGCAAAATCACCACGTTGGGCTGTGGCCTATAAGTTCAAAGCCGAACAAGCCGCTACTCGATTGAATTCGATTTCGTATCAAGTCGGTCGAACCGGAGCGATTACTCCTGTGGCAAACCTAGAGCCCGTTCAACTAGCTGGAACTATCGTGAAGAGAGCTTCCCTCCACAATGCAGATCAGATTGCCAAACTCGATGTAAGAATCGGAGACACCGTTTTTGTAGAAAAAGGTGGTGAAATCATCCCAAAAATTGTAGGCGTTGATTTGGCTCAGCGCAGTGCGGATTCACTTTCTGTCAATTATATCGAACATTGCCCTGAATGTAATTCGCAACTAGAGAGAAAACCGGGTGAAGCCCAACACTATTGCCCGAACTATTACGGTTGCCCACCGCAAATCATTGGGAGAATACAGCATTATATTTCTCGTAAGGCAATGGATATCGAAGGTTTAGGTGGCGAAACTGTGGCTTTGCTCTATAATGCAGGACTTGTTAAAGATTATGCTGATTTGTATGAACTCAAAAAAGAGCAAATTATTCCGCTGGAGCGAATGGCAGAAAAGTCAGCAGAAAACCTCATCAATGGAATCGAAAAGTCAAAAGAAGTCCCTTTTGAAAGAGTTTTGTATGCTTTAGGAATTCGTTATGTGGGCGAAACAGTAGCTAAAAAATTGGCAAAACACTATAAAAATATTGAGGCTATTGCTAATGCAACATTATTGGATTTAATTTTAGTGGATGAAATCGGAGAAAAAATCGCTCAAAGCGTAGTAGACTTCTTCAGTAACCCAGACAACCGAATCATTATTGAACGTTTGAAAAACTACGGTGTGCAACTCGAAGTAATCGAAAAAGAAAGCACTCAAATAAGCACTGTTCTGGAAGGTAAAACCGTAGTCGTTTCCGGAAAATTTGAGCACTTCTCTCGTGACGGTATCAAACAAGCTATTGAAGACAACGGAGGAAAAGTAGGAAGTTCAATTTCTTCTAAAACAGATTTCGTTGTGGCCGGAGCCGATATGGGCCCTTCGAAACTCGAAAAAGCGACCAAATTAGGTATTCAAATCCTTTCTGAAGACGATTTTATAAAGATGATTTCCTAAGGCTATGCAAGAGATTATCGAGCTTTCTGACAAGACTATCACCTTAGAGAGAAACGAATTTCTGAAGGTAAAAGGCACTATAGATACTAATGTCTATTATGTGGAAAAAGGAAGCTTGAGAATCTTTGTGATGGATAATGACGAAGAACAGATTATCCGATTCGGTTATGAGAAGAATTTAGTTACGGCTTTGGATTCTTACTTATCCGGAAAACCATCGGACTTATATATTCAAGCCTTGAAAAAAACGGTGGTAAGAGTGATATCGAAAGCTCAAATCGAGGAATTTCTCAAAGAAGAGCACAATCGGTTGTTGTGGGTAAAAATCTTAGAGGATTTGGTCTTGCAGCAAATGGAACGAGAAATTGACATCTTGACCTCGTCGCCCAAAGAGCGCTATAACCGAGTTTTAAAGCGAAGTCCGCAATTGTTTCAGCAAATTCCAAACAAGCATATTGCCAACTATTTACGGATGACTCCCGAAACCTTATCACGACTCAAAAAGTCTTGATTTGAATCAACGTTTATAAAATCTCGCTTTTAGAACTTTGCATAAAAATTCAATCACTATGCAATCAGATACATTTATACAATCACTTACGGAACAAACTAAGGACATCATCACCAAGGTAGAACAGCTTAAAGAGTTGGACACTCCTACCCTTCTGTGGCGAGAAAATCCAACTTCTTGGAATGTTCTCGAATGTCTGGAGCACTTAAACCTTTACGGAGACTTTTATTTACCTGAAATGGAGAATAAGATTCGTAATTCTCATACAAAAAGCGAAAAAGAATTCAAGTCGGGGTTTTTAGGGAATTATTTTGCCAATAGTATGCTCCCTAAAGCAAAGCTCAACAAAATGAAGACTTTTAAAGACAAGAATCCGCTCAACGCAGCTCTTGAACGTTCAGTCATCGATCGATTTTTAGAACAACAAACACAACTTTTGGAACTATTAGAGCTCTCAAAAAACGTAAGCCTAAATAAAGTAAAAACCAACCTTTCGATTACGAAACTCATCAAACTCAAACTCGGAGATACTTTTCGTTTCTACATCAATCACATGTTACGACACATGAACCAGATTGATAACATACTCCGAGCACAGATTAAACTTTAAAGTACTTCGATTTTCTCTTTTATTTCCTGAGCAATTTCGTCAACCGTTTTGCCTTGTGTGTTGATGATATATTTAGCTTGGTGGTAATAAAAACTTCTGTCAAACAGGAGTTTGTTGAGGTATTCTTCAAGTTCGCTATCAGGAAGGTGTGCTAATAAAGGGCGATTCTGTTTTTCGTTTTTAAGTCTTTCGACCAAAGTCGAAACAGGTGTTTTCAGATAAAACGAAAGCACATCTTCTTGTTGTAACAGCAGATGATTGTTGGCATAACAAGGTGTTCCACCGCCTAGACTCAGAACAAATGAAGTTTCTTTTTCTAAAAACTCTCGATACAATTGGCTTTCTACTTTTCGGAAATAGATTTCTCCTTTGTTTTGGAAGAGGTCAGTGATGGGTTTTCCTTCAGATTTCTCGATAATTTGATCTAAATCATAGTACTCTAAATCTGATATTTTAGCCAATCTCTCCCCTACTACTGACTTTCCGGAGCCCATATTGCCCACAAGTATAATTTTTTTCATCTGCTAATTTTCTAAAAATAAAGCCCTTAAAGGCAATCGATAAATAAAACGCAAATTTAAGCTATTTTTTGTTTGAATAACTGAGAATAATGTTATACATTTGCACCCACTTTAAAGGAAGTGATTGACTCGATAGCTCAGTTGGTAGAGCACAACACTTTTAATGTTGGGGTCCTGGGTTCGAGCCCCAGTCGGGTCACAGAAAAAGAGAGGTTTTTGCCTCTCTTTTTTGTTTTATACGCTTTACTTCAACCATTTCAAAACCTCTTCTTTATAGGTTTCACCAATCGGGATATTCTCTTGATTTAAAAGCTGAATTCGATTTCCTTCTACTAATTTGATTTGAGATTTTGCTACGATATAAGAACGATGTATTCTCAGGAATTGACTGCTCGGAAGTTTTTGAATGATATCTTTCATGTTTTCCAATGTCATGATTTTCTCCTTATCGGTATGAATACGAATGTAATCTTTTAGACCTTCGATATAAATAATTGATTTAAGGTCTATTTTGTAGTGCTTTCTATCGGCTTTGACCATCAAAAAATCTTCATCTTCTGTGGAATGGAAAGTTTCTTTCCAAGACAGAAATTTATCGATACTTTGATAAAACCGATTAAACGTAATAGGCTTTAAAATAAAATCAATTACTCGAAACCGAAAGGAATCTAAAGCATAATGCGGGTAAGCCGAAGTGATGATAAAATTATTCTTTTTATCGAATAGTTCCATAAATTCAATCCCTGTCAATTCCGGCATTTGTATGTCAATAAATACCAGGTCCACTTCATTATGATTGAGAACTTTCATGGCTTCGAAAGCATTGGTTCCGGAATACAACACTTCCAAAAACGGAATTTTTGAAGCATACTCCTCCAAAAGTCTAACAGCCAATGGTTCATCGTCCAGAATAATACAACTTAGCGATTTATTTTTCATGTAATTGTAAAGTTAAAAGAGCCGTAAAGACTTGGTTTTCTTCTCTTGTTTTCCATTGATGTTTATCAGGATAATTGATTTGTAAACGCTTCTGAAGGTTATCGAGCCCTACTCCACCCACTTCATCTTTCTGATGGTTCCCGATTTTGTTTTTTACAATAAACTCCAAGGCAACATCCGTATATTTCAATCGAATCTGAATTTTATCTTCATTTGATATTTCGGCATGTTTCAAAGCGTTTTCAACTAGTGGAGACAGGACATAAGGCGAAATCCAGACCTTTTTATTCGATTGATTCTCAATAGTAAAGTCTATAAAATCACTCGTACTATGCCTTAAGGATTCCAATTCTATAAGCGATTGAATATAAGCGATTTCTTGCTCAATTTCGATTTTGTCTTTTTGAGATTCGTAGGTTGTAAACCGCATGATATCGCTAAGCTTTTCTATGGCTTCTAAAGCCCTGTCGGACTTTAAATAAACCATAGAATAAATATTATTCAACGTATTAAACAAAAAATGCGGATTGATTTGCGCCTTTAAAAACTTGATTTCAGCATTCTTTTGTTCTTCTGCTATATAGGCGTTGTATTGCGAAAGTCTTACAAATGATATCACAAGCCACATCACACTGCTTATAATGATGGGTTGGCTCCCAAAATATAAATTATCTAAGGCATAATACAACAGGTTTGTATCTGCATAATAATTGGTTTTTTCCCAAATTAAGTTTGTAATTATCTGCTCCGTCATATATCTAATCCCGATAAAAAACACAAAGAGTAATAAGAGTCCTATCAAAGCTTTTTTGAGTGTGAACTTTTTATAAACTCTTGGGAGAATCAAGAGGTAATTCAAGTAAAATGTAAGGGAGAATATGAGAAGCCAAGTACAATTAAAAAGCCCAAAATCAAATTGTATTTTTCCGCTAGAGTCAAAATGAATCAGGTAGAAATACAAATAAATCACCCAAAATAGCAGATGAATGACGATTTCTTTTTTCCGAGAAAGTTGATACTTAGGATTCATTTTAAAAGTTTTGGTAAAAGTAATCAGAAACTCTAAACCTCAATCGTTGATTCGTCGATAAAGCAAAGGTGTTTGTCGATATTTTTTGGGTATGAGGTTCAAATACGAAAAATTTGCCTCAAAATAAAAAACTTATGATACGAATCTCTTTTTATCTGGCTATGTTACTTTTACCGCTTATTTTGAAAGCACAAGAAGTAAAAACAAAATTTGACAATCCTATTCAAGTGTTGAATATGGGAACTTTTCACATGGGCTACACGCCTGATGCTAATTCGACCGAATTTGACGAACACAATGCTGAAAACATCCGTCAAGTGCATGAAATTGCTAAAATGATAGCTGAGTTTAAACCTACTGTAATTGTAGTAGAACACGAACCCAAATATCAATCTATCGTGATGGACAACTATCTAAAGTATCTGGAAAATCCTACTATAAAATTTGAAAACCCAACAGAAGTAGAACTTTTGGCTTATGAAGTAGGTCGATTATCAAATACTAAGCGTATTTATGCTATTGACTACCAAGAAGGTTACAACTATTCGATTGGTTATCAGGTGAAAGATGCGATTGATAAACAGACATATATGGACTATATGCAAATGCTATCGGAGCTCGAAAAAGAGTTTCCTGAAGACGAAATGACTTTAATAGAAAAACTCAAATTCACCAATACTCCTTTTTATTTAGATATGTTGATGAATATTAATGCTGATATGCTAACTCACATTTCGACCGAGGGAAAAAGCCAAGGAGCTGATGAAGCCTCTAAATTTTATCACCGGAATCTGGTGATGTATTCCAACCTCAATCAAATAGAACTTTCTACTGATGATCGAGTTTTTATACTAATGGGAGCTACCCATACGGCCTTTTTCAAGATGTGGCTCAATAGAAGTCCTAAATATGAATTGGTCGATGTTTCCGAATTTCTAAAATAAAAAAAGCTGACCGATTGGTCAGCTTTTTTGTTATAATGGAATATTTCCGTGTTTGCGTTTTGGAGTTTCTACCTCTTTATTCTCAAGCATTGAGAACGTTTTGATGAGCTTTCTTCGAGTTTCGTTTGGCATAATTACCTCATCGATAAATCCTCTTTGAGCGGCTCTGTATGGAGTCGCAAATTTACGTGCATATTCTTCTTCTTTCTCTAACAATTTCGCTACCGGATCTTCCGCTTCTGCGATTTCTTTTTTAAAGATAATTTCTGATGCTCCTTTTGCTCCCATTACCGCAATTTCAGCAGTTGGCCAAGCATAGTTCATATCTGCACCAATGTGTTTCGAGTTCATTACGTCATAAGCACCTCCATAAGCCTTACGAGTAATTACTGTCACTTTCGGTACTGTAGCTTCAGATAATGCATACAATAATTTCGCTCCGTGAACGATGATTCCGTTCCACTCTTGGTCTGTTCCCGGTAAGAATCCCGGAACGTCAACCAACACTAATAATGGAATGTTGAAAGCATCACAGAAACGAGTAAAACGAGCGGCTTTGGTTGAGCTGTTCACATCTAGACATCCTGCCAAGAACATTGGGTTATTCGCTACAATTCCGATGCTTCTACCGCCAAGACGTGCAAAACCAACTACGATGTTTTCTGCGAAATTCTTGTGAATTTCAAAGAAGGAATCTTCGTCAATGATATGATTGATAACCTCTTTCATATCGTAAGGTTTGTTGGAACTATCCGGAATAATAGTGTCTAAAGCTTCTCTGATTTCGTCATTTGGCGAATAAGGATAGTTTGGTGGTAATTCTTGATTGTTTTGAGGTAAGTATGAAAGGAGTTTTTTTACATCTTCCAGACATTCTACATCATTGGCAGATGTCGTATGAGCTACTCCCGATTTGGTTGAGTGAGTCGAAGCACCTCCTAATTCTTCTGAAGTTACGGTTTCGTTTGTTACGGTTTTTACTACGTTTGGTCCGGTAACGAACATATACGAAGTATTTTCAACCATCATGGTGAAATCTGTCATAGCTGGCGAATATACAGCTCCTCCGGCACAAGGCCCCATAATAGCAGAAATCTGAGGAATTACTCCAGATGCCTGAACGTTTCTGTAGAAAATATCAGCATAACCACCCAGTGAGCGAACTCCTTCTTGAATTCTCGCTCCTCCAGAGTCGTTAAGCCCAATCATTGGGACACCTACTTTGAGCGCCATATCCATCACTTTACAAATTTTCTCTGCATGAGTTTCTGAAAGCGAACCTCCAAAAACAGTGAAATCCTGAGCAAATACATAGACTAAACGTCCGTTGATGGTTCCGTATCCTGTGATTACTCCATCTCCAAGATACACTTCTTTATCCATCCCGAAGTCTTTCGTACGGTGAGTAATAAACATCCCGATTTCTTCAAACGAACCTTCGTCTAATAAATATTCGATACGCTCACGAGCAAAAAGTTTCTTTTTAGCATGTTGAGCATCTATTCTTTTTTGACCTCCACCCAGTACGGCTTCAGCCTTTTTGGTTTCTAATACTTTTACTTTATCGTTCATAATATTTTGTTTTTTGCCTCTGATGTTTGCCACAGATGCACAGATATTTTTTTAAAAATAAATTAAAAATTTCGTAGATATTTAAACAAATCTAAATGTTATATATCTGTTACTAAATCTATAAAATCAATCTTTTATACTGTAATTTATCTTCATTAAAATTCACTATTAAAGCAACCTTGTTTTGTGATACTTTTAGATAATTTAATGCTTGAGCAATATGTTCATCAGCAAGTTTTCCTACACTTTTTATTTCTAATATTATATTACCAAAAACTACAAAGTCTGCATAAAATTTATGTGGTAATATATTGCCTTTATAATTTACCGAATACTCTTTTTCTCTTTCGAAGAAAATATTTTCATTTTTAAACTCAACCTCTAAAGCGTCTTTATATACAATTTCAGAAAAACCTTTTCCTAAGTTGTTATGGACTTCCATACAAATTCCAATAATCTTATATGTTTCGCTCTGTAAAGGAAAATTCATATCAAATTTGTTTTTCTGCCACAGATGCACAGATAATTTTAGTTTTACTTGAATTTTTCACATTCAAATCTGTGCTTATTTTATTATTGCTAATTATTTATGTTGCTAATAAAAATCTGTGCATCTGTGGCTAAAACATATTAGAGGTTTGGTAATCTCACTACTTTTTTATCTTCAAAATATTGCTTCAAAGCCACTAATGCTGCAATTTCAGCTTCTTTTGAAATTTCTTCTTTAAGTAAATCTGCACTATAATATTTCTTTACGAAATGCGTATCAAAATTTCCGCTACGGAAAGCTTCGTGTTCAAAAACAAACTTACCGAACGGAAGTGTTGTGAAGATTCCTTCTACTTTATAGTTTTCGATAGCTTTTAGCATTAGTTGTAAGGCTTCGTCTCTGTTTTTACCGTAAGCAATTAGTTTTGCTAGCATTGGGTCATAATAGATAGGCACATCCATTCCTTGTTCGATACCGTTATCTACACGAATCCCTGTTCCTTCAGGAATTTGATAAACCGATAAATGACCTATACTTGGTAAGAAATCATTCAATGGGTCTTCCGCATATACACGAAGTTCCAAAGCATGACCTTTGATAGACAAATCTTCTTGTTTGATTGGTAACACCTCTCCTCTTGCTACTCTGATTTGCATCTCTACAAGGTCAATTCCTGTAATCATTTCAGTCACAGGATGCTCTACTTGTAGACGAGTATTCATCTCTAAGAAATAGAAGTTTTTGTTTTCGTCAAGTAAAAACTCAACGGTTCCTGCTCCGACATAATCACAAGCTTGAGCTACTTTTACAGCTGCCTCTCCCATTGCTTTTCTGATTTCAGGAGTCAGCACAGCTGAAGGAGCTTCTTCAACTACTTTTTGGTGACGACGTTGCACGCTACATTCTCTTTCAAAAAGATGCACTACGTTTCCGTGAGTGTCTGCCATCACCTGAATTTCGATATGTCGTGGCGAACCCACATATTTTTCGATAAATACAGAACCATCCCCAAAAGCCGATGTAGCTTCAGAAATAGCTCTTTGCATTTGTGATTCAAATTCTTCTGCTTTTTCAACCACTCTCATTCCTTTTCCTCCACCTCCAGCAGAAGCTTTGATAAGAATCGGAAAACCGATTTGGTTGGCTACTTCTTTAGCTTTAGCTACATCTGTAATAGCTTCGTCTAGTCCGGGAACCATCGGGATGTCATAAGCTTTTACCGCTTCTTTTGCTGCGAGTTTGCTTCCCATAATACGGATAGCTTTAGAACGAGGTCCTATAAATGTAATTCCGTTTTGTTCTGCTTTTTCGGCAAAATCAGCATTTTCAGACAAGAAACCATATCCAGGGTGGATTCCGTCAACGCCTAATTCTTTACATACTTCGATGATTTTGTCTCCTAACAAATAGGATTGATTTGACGGAGCTTCTCCAATCAAAACAGCCTCATCGGCAAATTTTACGTGAGGTGCATTTCTATCTGCTGTTGAATAAACCGCAACAGTTTTGATTCCCATTTTTTGAGCAGTTTGCATCACACGTAATGCAATTTCTCCTCTATTTGCAACTAATATTTTTTTCATTGAAATGTTGGTTTCAAGGTGATTATTCAAATTCGATAAGTAATTGTCCTTTGTCTACTGCTTGTCCTTTGTTTACGGCAATAGACTTGATGATTCCGGCTCTTGGTGAAGTAAAACTGTTTTCCATTTTCATAGCCTCGAGAATCAAAAGGTTATCGCCTT
>JBEBUB010000027.1:0-15591 GCA_040393445.1 Flavobacterium beibuense | reverse complement strand
AAAACTGCCTTAAAAGTCTTCCGTTTTCAATATCAAAACAACAAGGTTTACCGAAAGTTTTGTGACTTATTGAATACTGATGTCTCAGAAGTGAAAACTATCGAGAAAATTCCGTTTTTGCCTATTTCTTTTTTTAAATCAGAAAATGTTTTATCATCTGAAAACCCTATAGAAATCACTTTCACAAGCAGCGGAACTACAGGTCAGAACACAAGTTCGCATTTTGTTACTGATGTTTCGGTTTATGAACAAAGCTACTTACAGGGTTTTGCTGAATTTTACGGAAATATCGAAGATTATGCTGTTTTGGCTTTGCTTCCGTCTTATCTGGAAAGAGAAGGCTCTTCACTCATTTATATGGTTGAAGATTTGATTCAAAAAAGCAATAATCCGGATAGCGGTTTTTATCTTCATAACTATGACGAACTTACCGAAAAGCTAATAAAACTAGATGCTTCAGGGCAAAACGTACTGTTGATTGGAGTCACTTATGCTCTTTTGGATTTGGTAGAAAAACACCAATTCCAACTCAAAAACACCATTATTATGGAGACAGGCGGAATGAAAGGCAAACGAAAAGAAATCATCAGAGAAGAGTTACACGAAATCCTGAAAAAAGGCTTCGGAGTGGATGCTATTCATTCTGAATACGGAATGACAGAACTTCTATCTCAAGCTTATTCTTTAGGCAACGGACTTTTCCAGTGCCCAAGTTGGATGCAAATTTTAGTCAGAGATACAGAAGATGCTCTCACTTTTGTCGAAAACGGAAAAACAGGCGGAGTCAACGTAATTGATTTGGCTAATTTCAATTCGTGCAGTTTTATTGCTACTCAAGATTTAGGTAAAAAATACGACAACGGTAGTTTTGAAATCCTCGGAAGATTCGACAATTCAGACATTAGAGGATGCAACCTTATGGTGTTATAATCTTCGATTTTCTTTTATGATTTGAATCATAAAACCACAGTATCTTCTCACCTTAACTTAGCTCATAATTTAAAAATTTTCAGTTATGAGCTTCTATAATAAAATGTTATCGCAATTTCAAGAAATGTATTACTTAGGAATTGTTTTAGGGATTATTGCCTCGAGTTGCATCGGTTCAATCGCTGCTTCTCTGGCTTTAAGAGATCTCCCCGGATTTATCGAACTTTTTCAACTTTGTGTATCTGTAGGAACCGCAATGTGGTTTAACGCTACCGTATTAGCACAATTAAACATCAAAACAGTTTTTAATTCGTTATTAATCAGTGTTATTGCAAATACCGTGATTATTATTTTGCATCTGGCTTAATGTTTATATTTTTTTGAGTTACATGGGTTTACGTAAATTCATGTAACTTCTTTAGCTTTCTAAAACCAATTTTGCCAAATAGTGAAAGTGGTCATCTTCTGAGATTTTCTCAACCTTCCAGCCTTTTTCTGACGCTATTTTTTGCATGCTGTCAAAATCGAGATAAAGCCAACTGAACCAATCTGATTTTTGTTTTTTGTAGCCATAAGCACAAATAAATTCGCCATAATAACGGTTTTCAGGAAACTCATCTTCTTCATACATATATGAAATATCAGATGAGTCAAACAGTATTTGCCCTCCTGGATTCAAAAGATTTTTAGCTCTGTCTAAGAAAATCGGAAAACCGAAAATATCTTCACAAATCCCGATTCCGTTCATCAATAGCAAAAGTGTGTCGAATTTTTCGTCTGTATTCAAGTCAAAAAAATCAATCGAAGCTACTTTTTTCACTCCTCTTTCTGAAGCTATTTCACAACACTTTTCAGAAATATCCAAAGCCACAACTTCCAAACCTTTTTCCTGTAAATACAACGAATGACTTCCTGCTCCTGCCCCAATATCCAACACTTTTCCTTTAGAAAGTTCTAAAGCTTTTTTTTCAATTTCGGGCATTTGAGAAAACTTTCTGAAATAAATTCCTGTATCCATTTCTGTTTTTTGGTCAAATTGATCAAAAATCCAGAGTTTACCTCGTTTTTGCTCTTTATAAAAATCGTAAACGGCTGGTCCTAATATATCCATTATTTCACAGGAATCTCTATATAATACATCTTTTTGGTTTTGTTAGGCAACGAAATGTCTCTCAACCAAGGGTTATGAATTTTCAGAGTTTTGTAATTCGTGTTATATTGTTGTGCAAAATCTGCTAAGTTTTCTACCACACTATCCATCTCAACTTTTTGAGTGTGAAAAGGCGGATACAACTCATTTTCAGCGATTGTATAACCATATTTTTCAGGATTCTGCATGATTTCTTTTAATGCCAGAATACGGAAAACATAACGAAAAGTTTCTTCTGTAAGCAACAAATCATAAAAATCAGAAACTTTTTGTCGTTCGATTTGTCTGGTGATGCCATTCATTCCCCCATTATAAGATGCTGCTGCCAGCGTCCAGGTTCCAAATTTTTGTTTAGCTGCCAAAAGATATTTACAAGCTGCTTCGGTTGATTTTTCCAGATGATAACGTTCATCGACAAAATCGTTAACTTCAAGACCATATTCTTTTGCTGTGGCAGGCATAAATTGCCAAATTCCTCTTGCTCCTGCTGGTGAAACAGCATTTTCTAATTTACTTTCAATAACTGCCAAATATTTAAAATCATCAGGCACACCATATTTAGCCAAAATAGGCTCCATCACAGGAAAATAGCGATTTGCCCGTTTTATTACGAGTTCTGTAGAGGCATGCAGATTTTTGTTGATTACCATCTCTCTGTCATAGCGTTCCCATACATCCGGAATCTCAAGCGGAACACCCTCACCACAAAAGTTTAATGAGATATTTTCAGATGTTTTAGACGTATTTTCAGTAGAGGCAGCATTAATAAGCACAAGACTTATGAGCATCACAAATAGTACCGGAAAAATATTTTTTAATGTTTTCATAATTTAAAGTTTAAACATTCTCTCTTTTCAAAATCTCAGCCAATTTTTCGTTCAACCAACGGAATTTATTCACAATCATAATGTGAGTTCCTCCTTCTAGAACGTTACAATTTTTAATATATTTTATCGGGAAAACCTCATCTTTATCTCCGTGAATGTGAATCACCTCTGGATCTGGTGTGCTCCTATCCCACAACAGCACTTGTTGCAAAGACCATTTCAAGTAAAACGTATCTCGTACGGCAAAATATTTATGGTAGAGCTCCGTACGCTTAAAGGCTGATTTTTCTTCAAAAACATACGGAAGTAATTTCTCTACGTTTTGCAACATCCAAATCGGGATGAGTTTATAGAGTTTTGTAACCTTCGCAAAGCGGATTCGTCTCGGAAACTCTTTATTACACTTTACACTCGAGATAATAATCGTTTTTCTGACCGGAATAATCTTATTCATTTCCTGAACCAAAATCCCTCCAAAAGATACACCTACCAAAACCGGATTTTCATGTTTGATATCTCCACACATTCGCTTAGCGTATTCTTGCAAGGTTTCGCCTTTGTTAGGAATTTTCCATTCTAGCAAAAACATTTCAAACTCGTTTTTGTCAAGTTGAATGTTTTCAAAGATAGAAGTACTGGCTGCCAAACCAGGCATAAAATAGACAGGAATTTTGCTCATCATTTTGAGTAAAAGAGGTTTTCACAAAGGTAATTATATGTTTTAATTTCGTGAAAAATTATTCGTAAATTTGTAGGTATGAAAACCTTTTTCACCCTACTATTTTTACCCTTACTCTTTTCCTGTAACGGACAACAAAACCATGAAATTATGAAAGACCCAAAAGAACTTACCGAACAAGAGTGGAAAGAAAAACTGACAGCCGAAGAATATTACATCTTGCGTCAGAAAGGAACCGAAAGAGCATTTACCGGAAAATATTGGGATGTTTTTGAAGACGGAACTTATCATTGTGCAGCTTGCGGAAACAAACTTTTTAGTTCTGATACCAAATTTGAATCGCATTGTGGTTGGCCTTCGTTTGACAAAGCCATTGAAGGTAGCATAACTTATAAAGAAGACCTATCATTCGGGATGAAACGAGTTGAAGTGCTTTGTGCTAACTGTAACAGCCACCTCGGACACGTTTTTGATGATGGGCCTCAAGAAACTACAGGAATGCGATATTGTATTAACTCGGTTTCAGTGAAATTGGAGAAATAATTTTATATTTTTGTCGAAACCTCAAAAACACTATGCAGGAAACTCAATATACTGAAGATAACATACGTTCGCTCGACTGGAAAGAACACATCAGAATGCGTCCGGGGATGTACATCGGGAAATTAGGAGACGGTTCTTCTCCCGATGATGGAATTTACATCCTTTTAAAGGAAGTTCTCGATAACTCTATTGACGAATTTGTGATGGGAGCAGGAAAAACTATTGAAGTTACCATCAAAGATAAAACCGTAACCGTAAGAGATTACGGTCGTGGAATTCCGCTTGGAAAAGTAGTTGATGTGGTTTCTAAAATGAATACCGGAGGTAAGTATGACTCTTTGGCCTTTAAAAAATCTGTTGGTCTTAACGGAGTCGGAACCAAAGCTGTAAATGCTCTTTCGACTTATTTTAGAGTAGAATCTGTAAGAGATAATCAAATAAAAGGTGCTGAATTCTCTGGAGGAAACCTTACTTTGGAAGAAGAAGTTACTGAAACTACTAGACGTAAAGGAACAAAAGTAGCTTTCATTCCGGATGAAACCATTTTCAAAAACTACAAATTCCGTAATGAATATGTAGTGAAAATGCTAAAAAATTATTGTTACCTCAACACCGGGTTAACCATAATTTACAACGGAGAAAAATATTATTCTGACAACGGATTAAAGGATTTATTGGAAGAAACCATCAACGAAGATGATATGGTTTATCCAATCATTCACCTTTCCGGGAATGATATCGAAATTGCTATCACACACAGCAAAACTCAATATTCTGAAGAATATCATTCGTTTGTAAACGGACAAAACACCACTCAAGGAGGAACCCACTTGGCTGCCTTTAGAGAAGCGGTTGCCAAAACCATTCGAGAGTTTTATAACAAGCCTTTTGAGGCTTCAGATATCAGAAAATCAATCGTAAGTGCTATCAGCATCAAGGTTATCGAACCGGTGTTTGAGTCACAAACCAAAACCAAATTAGGTTCAACCGAAATGGGAGAAAATCTTCCTTCTGTACGTACGTATATTAATGATTTCGTAAAGACAAATCTTGATAATTATTTACACAAAAATCCAGAAACGGCTGATGCTTTACTTCGTAAAATTCTTCAAGCAGAAAGAGAACGTAAAGAACTGTCGGGAATCAGAAAATTAGCTAGAGATAGAGCTAAAAAAGCCAGTCTTCACAATAAAAAACTCAGAGATTGTAGAGTTCACCTGACAGATTCCAAAAATCCGTTAAGTCTAGAAAGTACACTTTTTATCACTGAGGGAGATTCGGCAAGTGGTTCGATTACCAAATCGAGAAACGTAAATACGCAAGCTGTGTTTTCACTTCGTGGAAAACCTTTAAATTCCTACGGAATGAACAAGAAAATTGTGTACGAGAACGAAGAATTCAATCTTTTGCAAGCGGCTTTAGACATTGAAGAAGATATGGAAAACTTGAGATATAACAATATCGTGATTGCAACCGATGCCGATGTCGATGGAATGCACATCCGATTGCTTTTGATTACGTTTTTCCTTCAATTCTTCCCGGAACTTATCAAAGACGGACATTTATATATTTTGCAAACGCCTCTTTTCAGAGTCCGAAATAAAAAAGAAACGATTTATTGCTATTCTGAAGAAGAACGAAAAGCAGCAATCGAAAAACTAAAACCAAAACCTGAAATCACCCGATTCAAAGGATTGGGAGAGATTTCCCCAGATGAGTTCAAACATTTTATTGGAGAAAATATTCGGTTAGATCCTGTAATGCTTGACAAAGCGATGTCTATCGAAAAACTGTTGGAATTCTATATGGGTAAAAACACTCCCGACAGACAAGAGTTTATCATCAATAATTTGAAAGTAGAACTTGATGTGGTGGAAGATTGATTTGTAAATTATGACAAAAGAAGAACTACAAAAAATAATCGATTCATTTGATGAAGAAACCTTGAAAAAGCAAGGTATTTTTGGTATTTCTGAATATGGAGATGGCTCTGACGAAAGTTTTATCAGAGCAAACAAGCAAGGTCTTGAATTATTTGCACTTGAATTATTAAAATCTGCTCGTGATAGCGAAATGATTCTTTCAAGCAAAGAGCAAAATATCATTACTTTAAATTATGAAGAAGATTGGATAGACGAAAATAGTGATACTTTAATTCAGTACATCGAGCCGATAGCTGATAATCAAAAACTAAAATCAAAAACTAAAAAAAATAAATTCATTTATCAAGTAATGTCTTTCGGTTGTTCGATAACTGTAATAATTTTGATTATATCTATAATTACAGGTTTTAGAACAATAATAGATTGGCTTTTTTAGCAGGAAAACGTTTTATACATATCAAGCCAACTCAAACTGTTTTCCGGGAAGTGGTCTAATCACTCCTTTGAGTTCCATATCTAATAAAACAGAAGCAGCTTTATAAATCGGGATGTTGCAATCTCGAGCAATCATATCGAGTTGTTCTTTTTGATTTTTAATCAAGTAATCATAAATCTTTTGTTGCTCATCGGTTAGTGCAACAAACAATTGTTTCTGAATCGTTTTTTCTTTTTTGGTTTTGATGTCCCAATTCAGCATATAAACCAAATCAGCTACAGAAGTCAGCAGATTGGCTCTTTGCGTTTTGATTAAATTATTACAACCTTGACTATAGATATCTGTGGTTTTACCCGGGACAGCAAATACTTCTCGGTTATAATCATTGGCTAAATTAGCTGTAATGAGAGAACCTCCTTTGGCTGCACTTTCTATAACAATAGTAGCATCAGAAATTCCAGCTACGATTCTGTTTCTGCGAACGAAATTTTCCTTATCAGGATTGGAATCACTCCAAAATTCAGTCAAAAAACCTCCATTTTCTTCCACTTGTTTGATGTATTTTTTGTGTGATTTCGGATAAATCTGATTCAGTCCATGAGCCAAAACACCCACTGTCTGCAAGTTATTTTCTAAAGCCGAAAGATGAGTACAAATATCGGTTCCTAAAGCAAAACCACTCACAATAACCGGATTCAAAATAGCTAAATCTTCGATAAATTTTTTACAGAAAGACGTTCCGTAAGCAGTAATATTCCTAGTCCCTACAATGCTTAGTATTTTTCTATTTTCGAGGTTTATGTTACCTGCACCAAACAACAAAACAGGCGAATCAACACAATGTTTGAGCTTTTCAGGATAGTTATCATCTTGAAAAAAATAGACGTGCAGATTATTTTTATCTAAAAACGTTACTTCCTTTTCAGCTGCTTGAAAGGCGGTTTTGTTATAGATTCTGTCAATAGAATTTTGTGTAACTCTGAAAACTTTATCCAATTCTTTTTTGGAAGTCTTAAAAACATTTTCGGCAGAGCCAAAATGAGCAAGAAGCTTTTTGGCAGAGATATCTCCGATACCCTCTGTTCGCATCAAGGCCAAAGTATAAAAAAGTTCATTTTGATTCATAGCATAACCGTTTGAAAAAAAGTTTTCCGAATTGCTAACTTACTAATTTTGATTCATAAATCCATCATTTCAAATAAATTCCAAAACAAAAAAATCAGTCATACACAATACTCAACTAAAATACCCGTTATTAAACTAAAAAATTAGTTGCGAAACTAAAAAATTAGTTTTATGTTTGTCCTACAAATTCATTTAATAGGACTTTAAATTAAAAACGATATGCAAAAACTCACTAACAAAGAAGAAGAAGTAATGCAGATTTTGTGGAAGTTAGAAAAAGCGTTTGTCAGAGAAATGCTCGAAGAATTCCAAGACGAAAAACCGCATTATAATACATTATCGACTATTATCAGAATATTAGAAGATAAAGGATTTGTCTCTCACAAGAGTTTCGGGAATACGCATCAATATTTCCCGATAATTTCAAAAGAAGAATACACTAAGAAATTTATGAGTAATGCCATCGAAAATTATTTTAATAACTCTTATAAAAGTATGGTTTCGATGTTTGCCAAAGAAGAGAAAATCAGTGCTAATGATTTACGGGAAATCTTGAAAATGATAGAAGAAAAAAAATAGTTTGTTACAACTCCACTTTCCAACCCTAAAACTTAAATAATATGGAGACACTTTTTATCTACTTTATAAAAGTATCGGTTTTGGTTTCGATTTTTTACTTGAGCTATTCTCTTTTGCTCAAAAAAGAAACCTTTTTTAGTAAAAACAGATGGTTTTTGCTTGCCGGACTCATCACTTCTATCCTACTCCCTTTATTTATGATTACAAAAATCGTTTGGATAGAACCCCAAGCTGTTGAAGTTTTTCAGGAGCCAATCTATTTCACAGGCTTTTCAGAAGAGATGCTTTTACCAGAAACTATTACGATGGTTGAACCCGAACCACAGAAAACACAAATACATTGGAGCCACCTTGTTGCAGGATTTTACCTTTTAGGAGCCTTGTTTTTCCTAGCAAAATTAATTCTGAGTAGTTTGTCATTATACAAAATCCTGCACAAATCTCCGATACAGAAACAAAGCGGATTCAAAATCTTGGATGAGAAAACCGTAAAAACACCTTTTTCGTTTTTCAATTATATTGCTCTTGATAGTTCCTCATTCTCTGAAGAAGAGCTTCAAAATATCATCGCTCACGAAAAAATACACTGCAAACAAAAGCATTCTTTTGATGTGCTTTTCTCTGAAATCTTTTCTATTGTTTTTTGGCTGAATCCGTTTGTGTGGTTCTACAAAAAAGCCATTCAGCAAAATCTGGAATTCATAGCCGATTACAAAGCTGTGAAAACTTCCGAAAACAAAATAAATTACCAGAAAACCCTGCTTAAAATCACACTTCAGCCACAAGAATTGGCTTTGGCTAATTCGTTTTTTCAACCCTTAATTAAAAAAAGAATCATTATGTTGAACAAAAACCAATCAAAACAGAAAAATGTCTGGAAATATACGGTTGTCCTTCCGTTACTTGTGTTATTTATGATACAGTTCCAGACCACAGTTGTAGCTCAGGAAAAAGAAAGTAAACCACAAGAAAATCAAACCACAGCAATATTGGAAATGACTACTGTGACAGACTCAACGGGAGCAGAAGCAACAGTTATAAGACATCTTGAAGAAGAGACTAAATATAATCCTGAAAACGATAAGAAAGTTATAGGCGGAAAAACCTATATAGCCGGTGCTACCGAAGAATCGGCTCCTTTAATCATTATTAACGGAAAAGAGCAAACCAATGTCTTTTATCCGAAAGATTTAAGTATCCAAGTTCATGGAAAAGGAAGTTATAAAAAATATGACTCAAAACAAGCTGTGGAAAAATTCGGAGAAAAAGGCAGAAATGGAGCTTATGTTATTGATGCAGAAAAGTTTAATATCATTCCAAATTATACAGATAACCCTACAAAACAAGTTGAAAGGATTCCTATTCAGGAGAAAAAACCTTTGATTATCGTCAACGGAAAGGAAATTGATGACAAAGACATCTCATTGATTGAAACTAAAGGATTGGTTACGCATTATGATACAGAGACTGCTATAAAGAAATTCGGAGAAAAAGCCAAAAACGGAGCTATCGTTATTGAAGGTAATGATGTAGTAATGATCTCAAAACGTTCACAAACCTATACAACCTATGATTATCCGAAACCAAATCACTATCAAAATATTGATGCGATTGTCAAAGATTTAAATATTTATGGCAAAGAACAAACTCCGATTTATATTGTAAACGGAAAAGAAATTTCTGAAGAGGAGTTTAGAAAATTACACCCAAATTATATTCATAAATTACAATTTTTAGATGACAAAGAGTCCTGGGAAAAATATAAAAAAGGTCGTTTCGGAGCTGTAGAAATTGAATACGATTCTTTGAAACCCAAAAGAGAAGAAGCTTTAGCTTTAAGAAGACAAGCCTTAGAAGAAAAAGAAAGAGTGAGAGAAATTAAAGAAGAACATAAACAAGCTTTAAAAGAACATTACAAAGCATTAGAAATGCATGAAGAGGCTTTAAAAGAACATTATAAAGCCGTTGAAGAACATAAAGAAATTATCGATAATGCCAAACAAATTGCTGAAGAAAGAAAAGAAATGGATAAAGAATATATTCATATATCCAGAGTCTCAGCAATTATCAATAAAAATACGAATGACAAGCAAATTCAAGAATATGTCGCTTACTTCAAAAAATATAATATTGACATGAAAGTCTCAAATATAAAACGCAACAAAAAAGGTGAGATTTATAAAATCAAAATATCGCTTTCTGAAAGCTCTGGAGATAAAAACAATAAAAAAGAAGCTATCGCAGAAGCTGTTTTTGATAGAAAAGACGAGACCATACCTGAAATTTTTGTAGGTAGAAAAAATGGAAGTCTTGTTGTGTCTTCTGACAAAACTTTCAGATAAATAAAAGGGTTTAGCCATCTGGTTAAACCCTTAATTAATTTTAGAGAATTCTGCTATTTTATGTATTATCAGAATCTTTATAGTTACTTGATTTGATGTAACATTTCTAATAAAACTTGAGCATTATTCTGATTCTGATCTCTGGCGGCATAGAGTAAAGTAAGATTCTCAAAAAGGGCTATATTTTTAATTCTGTGGAGTTCTGTGATTTTGCCTTCTAACTCCTTTTTGTATTGTTGAGAAAAAGTTTCAAATAATTCGGCTTTATGAGCAAATGATTTTCGGAGTTCTGTAGAAGGAGCAATATCTTTATTCCATTCGTTTAGAGCTGCATCAGCTTTACTAAGTCCTCTTGGCCAAAGTCTATCTACCAGCATACGATAACCATCTTCGGATTCAGGAGCTTCATATATTCGTTTTATTTTTATCATAACTATTATTCTAAAATTAGCCGTGTCTTGCATCAAACTAAAGTTACGACTTTTTATCTAACCTGATCACTTTAAAAAATTACATTATAAAAAAACCTCACAACTATTAAGCTGTGAGGTTCTCTTTATAGATTTGAAAAGATTTATTTCTTAACGAATTGCAATGTTTTCGTTTGGTTATCTTTTGTGATTTTGATGAAATATACACCACTGTTAAATCCTGAAACATTTACACTATATAATGTTGTGTTGGCAATAGTACTAGAATACACTTGTTGACCTACTGCATTATAGATTACAACATTTCCAGAAAGTTCATAATTATCAGGAACAACAATGTTCAACATATCACTAGTTGGATTCGGATAAAGAGAAATCATACCTAAACCAAAATCTTCTGTACTTGCTGAAGGCGGTGTACAAGCATTTGATGTCTTCAATGAAGCACGACGAGTACCATTTTGCATAGTAGTTCGCATGCGAGTTTTTTGGTTTTGAGTGAATATATTCATACAAGAATCATTTGTATAATCCATGTAATTTCTCACCATATCTAAGCTACCACAACTAGTTGCATTCGTATTACAATACTCATTCATATCAGCTTGCGGAGGAGTATCAGGACAATAATCTTGGAAACTATCACTAGCATTTACTGTACAAGAACCATTATCTCCCCAAATGTGTCTCAAGCCTAACCAATGGCCAATTTCATGAGTTGCTGTACGTCCTTTATCATAAGGAGCCCAATAGTTACCAGCGGCTAAGCTGCTTGAACCAAAATATTGATACCCTATAATAACTCCGTCTGTAACAGAAGCTGCAGTACCCCCAAGCCCTGGAAGTCCAGTTCCAGATGGAAATTGAGCATAACCCAACACATCTTGTAAATCAAGATTAGGATTGCTATGAGCTCCAAACTGACATACCCATATATTCAAATATTTTGTAGGATCCCATTGTGTTTGGGGTTTTAGAATGGTCTCAACATTTTGCTGGTGCCATACTGTATTCCCTAAATTTACTCTATTAATTCCGTTTGTAGCATTTCCTTGTGGATCCCTTTGAGCCAAACAAAACTGAATTTCAGTATCTGCTCCAACAGGATCTGTGTTATATCCCGGGCTACCTTGTTGTCTTCTGTAATCCTGATTCAGAACTGTAATTTGAGACATTACTTGTGCATCAGAAATATTAGGTCCTACTCCTAACGGTTGCCCACTATGAATCACGTGAACTACTACTGGAATAGTAATAATTTCGTTAGCATCTAATGTTTGATAAACAATTCCATTATTTTCTGCTTCGTTTAAAGGGAATTTCTCTTGTAAATACTCGTTATATTCAGTAGTTAAACATCGTATTTTTCCATTTGACATAACGCCTTCAACTGTTTTTCCGAAAAGTACAGGTTTTTCCCTTTCTTGTGCATTTGTGGTATTATTAGCGAAAAGAGCACAAAAAATGCTTCCTGTAGCTAACAATTTAACCAAATTGGTGTTTTTCATTTATTTTGTAATTATTTGTGAATTAAAATAGTAGAACAAATATATATAAAAATAAATAAGTACTATGGTTTAGCATTTGATAATTTCTACTTTAACATTACAGATTCCGGAACCAATTGTTTATAATCACCTCCGTTTCTGATAACATCTCTTACGATGCTAGAGCTAATATATGAAGTGCTGGCTGCTGTAAGTAAAAACACAGTTTCGATTTTTGAGAGGGTTCTGTTTGTATGAGCAATAGCCTTCTCAAATTCAAAATCAGCCGGATTACGAAGGCCTCTGAGAATGAAATTTGATTCTAGTCGTTTACATAAATCAATCGTAAGTCCTTCATAGGTAATTACACTTACTTTTGGTTCGTCTTTAAAAGCCTCTTTTATAAAACGCTTTCTGTCTTCGAGTGAAAACATATATTTTTTATCTGCGTTTACACCTATTGCAACTACAATCTCATCAAAAAGTGAAATTCCTCTTTTGATGATGTCATAATGTCCTAATGTGATGGGGTCAAAAGAACCCGGAAAAACTGCTTTTTTCATATTTTTAAATTTTAAAAGGCTACAGAAATCTTACTTTCTGTTTAAAGCCAATTGAATTTCTGAGTCCAATAAATCAGAAAAATTTAATCCTCTATAGGCTACTTGTTGAGGGAAAATACTCTGAGGTGACAATCCTGGGTTCGTATTAATCTCAATAAAATAAGGTTCTCCGTTCATCACTATAAAATCCACTCTCGAGAATCCTGTCATTCCTAAAATATCATATACTTTTGCGGTGGTCTGAATGAGCTTTTGCTCAATTTCAGCATCCACTTGAGCTGGAGTAACTTCTTTTGATTTTCCGAGATATTTTGCTTCATAATCAAAGAAATCGTTTTCCGGAATTATCTCGGTTATGCCTAATACGGTTGTTTTTCCGTTAAGTTTCAAAACGCCTACCGAAAATTCTCTTCCGTTAAGGAATGACTCTATCAAGATATTTTCATCTACTTCAAAAGCGGTCTGGAGTGCTTTTTCAAAATCTTCAGGGCGGTTGACTTTTGAAACACCAAGACTACTTCCCGACTGATTTGCTTTTACAAATAAAGGCAAACCTAACTCAGCAATTATAGCGTCTTTGTCAATCGTCTCTTTTTTGGACGTATAAACAGATTTTGCCTTTGGAATATTAAATTTAGCCAACACAGACAACGTGTCTCTTTTGTTGAATGTAAGGGCAGATTGATAAAAATCGCAACCAGTATAAGGAATTCCCAACAACTTCCAATAAGCTTGAAGTTGGCCGTCTTCACCCGGAGTTCCATGAATGATATTTGCAATAACATCAAAATGAAGAGTCTCTCCGTTTTTTTCGACAGAAAAATCTCCTCGATTGATAGGGAATTTGTTTTCGCCTTCTACTAAAAACCATCCTTCGTTTAGAATATGAACTTCAAAAACTTCATATTTATTTCGGTTTAAATTATTGAGAATGAGTTGTCCGCTTCTGAGCGAAACTCCGCACTCTCCCGAATAGCCTCCCATTACTACTGCTACTTTCATCTTAAAAAATGTTTAGACAAAGTTACGATTTATTCGTTTGCTGAAATTGTTTTTGTTCTCGGAACTCTAAACAATAGCAACACACCTACAATAAAAAAAGTCGCTAAAAAAACAATAGAATTTCGCATACTTCCAGTGATTTGGTCGATGAAACCATATAATGCCATCCCGATTACAATTCCGATTTTTTCAGATACGTCATAAAAACTAAAAAACGAAGTTGTGTCGGTTGTTTTTGGGAGTAATTTTGAGTAGGTCGAACGTGAAAGAGATTGTATTCCTCCCATTACCAATCCTACAAAAGCTGCTGTGATATAAAAATGTAATGGTAAATAAATAAAATAAGCCACTACACAAATGGCTACCCAAATAATGTTTATTACGATAAGTGACGGAATATTTCCGAATTTCTCAGAAGCTTTTGATGTTAGAGTTGCTCCTAAAACTGCGATTAATTGAATCACCAAAATACTGATAATTAGTCCGGTTGTTTTTTCTGCATCATCACCCCAAGCAATTTCTTGTTCTCCGAAATAAGTTGCGACTAACATTACCGTCTGAACAGCCATACTGTAAACGAAAAAAGCCCCTAAATATCGTTTTAAAGCAATGTTTTCTCCTAATTGAGTATATACTTTTTTCAACTCTTTAAAACCATTTAGAAGAACTTTTCGAGAGACTTTTTCCGAATTTTTGTTTCCTTTCGGGAGAAAATAAAATGAATATTGAGCAAAACCTATCCACCAAATTCCAACCATTACAAAGGAATATTGCATCATGGAAACTTTATTTTCGTCATCTGCTCCCATAACCATGACCAGGTTAATAATTAGCAATATTACACTCCCAATATAGCCTAAAGAATAACCTTTGGCACTGATTCTGTCTTGTTGCTGTGTATGAGCAATATCAGGTAAATAAGAGTTGTAGAAAACCAAGCTTCCCCAAAAACCGATAAGCCCAAAAAAGTAGCAAACCAAACTAAAATAAATCTGCTCTAGGCTAAACCAATATAGTCCAATACAAGAAATTCCACCTAAATAGCAAAAGAACTTCATAAAAGTCTTTTTGTTTCCTGCAAAATCAGCAATTCCGGATAAGAGTGGAGACATAAAAGCCACCACTAAAAAAGCCAAGGCCGTTACGAAACTGATAAGAGCGGTGTTCTTTATTTCTGACCCAAAAATTTCTATATGAGAAATTCCTTTTATTTTAAAAAGAGCAGCATAATAAATAGGGAAAATAGCTGATGAAATAACCAAGCTATAAACGGAGTTTGCCCAATCGTAAAAAGCCCAAGCATTGAGCAATTTTTTACTTCCTGTTTCGAGTGAAGTCATATTTTGAATATAAAGAATAGTGAATACAAATCTATCAAAAAAGTTGATGTGTCATTTCATTAAAAAACAAATCCTGCCACATTGGGCAGGATTCGAAAATCAAAATTATGAAAAATTATTGTTTTACGATTTTGCTATAAGCTGTTTTTCCTTCTTTTGAAGCGAATTTCACGATGTAAACAGCATTTTGAAGCGATGACAAATCAAGAGTTTGTTGACCTGCTTCTGTTTGATACTGTGCCAACACTTTTCCGTTAAGGTCAAAAACTTCCAC
>JBEBUB010000026.1:0-15843 GCA_040393445.1 Flavobacterium beibuense | reverse complement strand
AGCACCTCGTTTACACCGAGGGGGTCGGGGGTTCGAACCCCTCATCGCCCACCACCTTCGAAAAACCTGCAAGTCACTTGCAGGTTTTTTTTATTTTATAACCACTTATATATTTTTCAGGTTTTTTGATGAAAGTAATCTGAATATTTTTTACCTTTGACTGATTACTGTAAGAATTAAAAACGAAGTCACTCTATTTATATGAGTATTTTTAAAAAATGGTTTGGCAGCTCTTCGTCTTCTGATGACCAAAATCAGGAAGATTACAATCCGTATTTGCCTGAAAATAATATGCCGGCTGATGAGCTTTTCATGTCTAACTTCCTTAAAAACGGAGGTAAGTTCATTTATTGTGAAAACATGGACGAAGTGAAAAATCAGTTTGAAAATATACTTGAAGAAAATGATTGGTTTGAAAACGAAGTACTTTGTTTAGAACCTCATTTGTTTCCTTTACTTGATGAAAATAAACTTCCTTATAAAGAAGTAAAAAAACCTTCTTTTTTATTTGCAGGTTGCGAAAACCTTATCGCAGATGAAGGCTCAGTGCTTTTTTCGTCTAAGCAAATCAAACAAAATAAACCAAACGAACTTCCGCTAAATATTGTAGTATTTGCTGCTATGAGCCAAATTGTTAGCAATAAGAGTGAAGGTTTGAGAAAAATAAAAAACAAATACAAGACAGACTACCCAACTAATATCACTACTTTTAGATATTTCGAAAAAGCAAAAGACGAAAGTTTTATGCAGTATGGTAGTGTGCCAAAGAACTTGTATTTACTGCTTTTAGAAGACTTATAAAATGTCTGAAACCCTTGTTAGAGCCATATCCGGAGCTGTTTATGTAGCTGTTTTACTCGGTGCCTGTTGGTATTCTGAGGTTAGTTTTAAAATTCTAATGGGAATTTTTTTAGTATTGGCTACTGTTGAAGCTTCAAGGCTAATCAGATTTAATCCTCTTATCGGGTTTGTTTTATCTATCGGACTCTATTTTATCTTTGGTTTTTTTAATAATTTCGGAGATAGTCCGAACTTATTCATTACTGTTTTTGCAGTGTTGACAGGACTTTGGTTACTCAAAAAGTTATTCAGTTCAGATAGCCTTATCATCAATAACGATATCTATAAATACCTACTTTTTGTGGGGTACGTGGTTTTTCCTTTTATCATCATTACCAAAATTCCGTTATTGAATGGCTCTTATCAACCATCTACAATTATTTCGATTTTCTTGATGATTTGGGTGAATGATACTTTTGCTTATTTGGTAGGGAAAAGCTTCGGAAAACACAAATTATTAGAACGTATTTCTCCTAAAAAGACCATCGAAGGTTTTTTAGGTGGAGCTGCTTTTACTGTAGCGGTATCATTATTAATAGGAAACTATTTCGTTGAATTTTTCGGAGATCCTAAAAAGGAATATGTATTTATTCCTGCTTTTTGGATTGTACTGGCAATAATTGTTGTTATCTTTGCTACTTTAGGTGACTTGGTAGAGTCAAAGTTCAAACGTTCTGCCAATGTTAAAGACAGCGGAAATATTATGCCGGGTCATGGAGGGATTTTAGATCGACTTGACAGTATTATTTTTGTTGCACCATTTGTATATCTATTTTATCAAATTATAAGTTATGTTTCATAAAGAAGGAGCGAAGATTATTTTAATAACTTTGGTTATTGTTGTAGGAATTACTTTTTTGGCGGATGCCTTTGTTGAGCTAATTTGGCTCCAAAAAATTATCCAAATTGTAGCTTTGGTGTTGCTTATTTTGGTGCTACAGTTTTTTAGAAACCCCAAGCGAAACATACAAAGAGATGACAATCATATTCTTTCTCCGGTTGACGGAAAAGTGGTTGTTATCGAAGAAGTTTTCGAAAAAGAATATTTCAAAGATAAACGATTGATGGTTTCTGTATTTATGAATCCGTTGAATGTTCACGTAACTCGTTACGGACTTTCAGGAGAAGTAAAATATAGCCAATATCACCCTGGTAAATACTTGGTTGCTTGGCATCCGAAAGCAAGTGAAGAAAACGAACGTACGACTATTGTTGTCGAAAATAGAGTATTCGGTGAAGTAATGTACAGACAAATTGCTGGAGCTTTGGCAAAACGTATCGTGAACTATGCAAAAGTAGGAACCAAAGTATTGCAAGGAACCGATGCCGGATTCATCAAATTTGGTTCAAGAGTCGATTTATATCTTCCGATAGGGACTGAATTAAACGTAAAATTAGGTGATAAAGCAGTAGGAGGAATCACAGTTATTGCTAAAAAATAATTTTTCAGATTTTGGAGTTACCAAAAAACATAGACGAATTGTTTAAAAAGGCTTTGTTTAAAGCTACCGAAATCACGTATCCGCTTCCGGATGACATACGATTGCGTTTGTATGCTTATTACAAACAAGCTACTCAGGAGCCTATCAATACCACCTCGGCTCACGAACATGAGCTTATCAATGCCTTTAAGATGAATGCTTGGATGCAGGTCAGACAAATGAGTGTTGATGAAGCTAAAATGGAATACGTAAAGCTAATTGACGAGTTGCATAGCAAGCTCTAAGATTACTAATTTCTATGTCGAAAATACAACTTTGAGAAAGTCTCAAGGTCTTGTTTAATAAAATCAAAAAACAATAATAGTATGAAAAACAAAGGAATTTTTTTAGGATTATTAGTTGTTGGTTTAAGTTTGTATTCGTGCAAAGATCAACCAGAAAACACAGTAGAAATTACACTTCCTGAAGCACAAGAAGAGAAAACAGAACTTCCAAGCCCTGATTCAGTAAAGGCAGACGGGAAGTTTCAACTAGTAGCGTTGCCGTATGCTTATGATGCTTTAGAACCACATATTGATGCTAAAACAGTAGAGATTCACTATTCTAAACACCATTTAGGTTATGCTAACAATTTGAATAAAGCTGTGGCAGGAACAGACCTTGAATCTAAAACTCTAGAAGAGGTTTTAACCGGTTTAGATATGGAAAACAAAGCTGTTCGTAACAATGCAGGAGGTTTGTATAACCACAATTTATATTGGGAGATATTATCAGCTACAAAAACACAACCAAGCGGGGCTTTGTTAGAGAAAATCAATGCTGATTTTGGTTCTGTAGATGCTTTAATCGCTCAACTTTCTGAAGCAGGAGCAAAACAATTCGGTTCTGGTTGGGCTTGGCTTGTGGTAAACAAAGAGGGTAAACTTCAAGTAGGAAGCACTCCAAATCAAGATAACCCGCTTATGCCAAATGTAGGTATTTCAGGAACTCCGATTATCGGAATTGACGTTTGGGAACATGCTTATTATTTGAACTACCAGAACCAAAGACCAAAATATATTGAAGCCTTTTTCAATATCTTGAATTGGGATGCGGTAGCTAAGAAATATGACGAAGCAATCAATAAACAATAATTTAGAATGTCTCCCAACACTTTAATAGTTGTATTTATATTGTTTTTTGCCTTAGTTCAGGTGAGGAATATTTTCAAATACAGATTGTATGATTTCAAACAGCAAAAAGATGCGAAGTTTTATGTGAATAGTGCTGCTGTGATTGTTACATTTATTATTTGTGGTTGGGCATTAAACAAGTTTGTATTACATTAATAAAAACATATTCAATAAAAAAAACCTCCAATTTGGAGGTTTTTTATTTTAAGCTGAAGCCGTTTGAGCTTCTTTGTCGATTTTTTTGATAAGTCCTTGAAGAACGTTTCCTGGTCCTACCTCGATAAATTCTTTGCCTCCATCAGCAATCATTTGCTGAACAGATTGTGTCCATTTTACAGGAGCAGTAAGTTGGATGATTAAGTTTTTCTTGATTTCTGCAGGCTCAGAAACAGCAGTAGCTGTTACGTTTTGATAAACCGGACAGATAGGGTTCGAGAAATGAGTGTTCTCAATAGCTTTAGCCAATTCCTCACGAGCAGGTTCCATCATCGGAGAGTGAAAACCACCACCAACAGGAAGCAACAAAGCTCTTTTGGCACCTCTTTCTTTAAGAAGTTCACAAGCTTTTTCAACAGCAGATGTTTCACCCGAAATTACAAGCTGACCAGGGCAGTTATAGTTGGCCGCTACCACAATTCCGTCAACCGAAGCACAAACTTCTTCTACGATTTGATCTTCTAATCCTAGAACAGCAGCCATAGTTGAAGGAGCAATTTCGCAAGCTTTTTGCATCGCTAAAGCTCTTTGAGAAACCAATTTCAATCCGTCTTCGAATGAAAGGGTTTGGTTGGCCACTAGAGCAGAAAATTCTCCAAGAGAGTGTCCGGCAACCATATCCGGTTTAAAGCTATCACCTAAGGTTTTTGCTAAGATTACAGAATGCAAGAAAATAGCCGGTTGTGTAACTTTGGTTTGTTTTAATTCGTCAGCTGTTCCTTCAAACATGATATCTGTGATTCTGAAACCAAGAATTTCGTTAGCTTTTTCGAATAATTCTTTCGCTAGAGGGGAATTTTCATAAAGGTCTTTTCCCATTCCCGTAAATTGAGCTCCCTGACCGGGAAAAACATACGCTTTCATATTTTTGTTGTAATTTAGTCGTTTGTAAAAGGAACAAATATACTACTTTTCTTAATTTCTAAAATATGAGTGCTGATTCCGTATCCATAAAACAAATCAACCATACAGAAACGTATCCGGTAAGACAAATTATTCTTCGTCCCGGGCGACCTTTAGAAACTTGTTTCTTTCAAGGCGATGAACTGGAAACCACGATTCATTTCGGGTTATTTATGGGAGAGAAATTGGTGGGAATCATTTCGCTTTTCAAAAACAATTCGCCTCTTTTTTCACAAGAAAATCAATACCAAATCAGAGGAATGGCAGTGCTCGAAGAATACCAAAAATATGGTTTTGGGAAACAGTTGGTAACTCATTCGGAAGAATTTCTAAAAAGCACTGCAACGGAGCTTATTTGGTTTAATGCTCGTGAAGTGGCTGTAAATTTTTATAAGAGGTCAGGTTATCAGGTGATTGGTGATGTTTTTGAGATTCCCGATGTTGGGCCTCATTACGTGATGTGGAAAGTGATATAATCAGGGAGAACTAACTTTTTCCTATCTTTGCACAATTTTAATTTTAACTGAAATGACTAAATCCAAATCGGGTTTTTCCAAGCTTTCTAAGGAAGAAAAAATACAATGGATTTTATCCGAATACTTTTCGGGAGATTCGCGTGCAGAAAAAACACTTAAACAATATTGGAATGATAATGAATCATTACAAAAATTGCACGACGATTTTATAGAAAATACCCTTTCGAATTTTTATTTGCCTTTTGCGGTAGCTCCGAATTTTTTGATTAACGGAAAGTTTTATACGGTTCCGATGGTGATTGAAGAGAGTTCTGTAGTGGCGGCTGCTTCAAAAGCGGCAAAATTTTGGTCAAAAAGAGGAGGATTTATTACCACTGTTTTAGGAACAGAAAAAATTGGTCAAGTACACTTTATATATAAAGGTGATAAACAAAGACTGACAGCGTTTTTTGAAGCCATTAAACCAAAGTTTTACGAAAACACACAATCCATTACTGCTAATATGCAGAAGAGGGGAGGAGGTATTACTTCGATAGAGCTTATAGACAAGACTTTGGAAATGGAGGATTATTTCCAGCTCCATACCACTTTTGAAACCAAAGATAGTATGGGGGCTAATTTCATTAACTCTTGTTTGGAAGAATTTGCCAAAACGTTAAAAGAAGAAGCTCAGCGTTATATCTTGTTTTCTGAAGAAGAACGCCATATAGAGGTGATTATGAGTATTCTTTCGAACTATGTTCCGAATTGTGTGGTTAGAGCTGAGGTTTCTTGTAAAGTAGAAGACTTACATGAAGACGAAAGCTATGCCAGACGTTTTGTTCAAGCGGTTCAGATAGCACAACTAGAACCTTATCGAGCGGTAACTCATAATAAAGGAATCATGAACGGAATCGATGCTGTGATTTTAGCAACCGGAAATGATTTTAGAGCTGTAGAAGCGGGAGTGCATGCTTATGCAAGTCGTAACGGGAAATATGCAAGCCTTTCGTCAGCTGAGATAAAAGATGGGGTTTTCAGATTTTGGCTTGATGTTCCGTTGGCTTTAGGAACCGTTGGCGGGCTTACTTCGTTACATCCGTTAGTAAAGTTCTCTCTTGAGATGTTAGGAAACCCGAGTGCTGAGGAATTGATGCAGATTGTAGCAGCAGCAGGATTGGCTCAGAACTTTGCAGCTTTGAACTCGCTAACTACGACAGGAATTCAACAAGGACACATGAAAATGCACTTGATGAATATTCTGAATCAACTTTCGGCTACTGAAGAAGAAAAGAAAATGACAACACTTCGTTTCCACGGAAGGCCAATTTCTCATAGTGCTGTTGTAGATTTTGTAGAAAATCTTCGTTTGAGAAAAGAACAAATTTGATTCTCAACGGATTAAAATCTGAAATATTTTAAAGCCTTTTATTGTAAATTCGAAAAATAAGATTACCTTTGCACCTTGTTTGAGATGGTCTCAAATAATTGCATAATAATCATTTAAATAATATTAGAATGTATTTAACTAAAGAAGTAAAAGCAGAAATTTTCGCTAAACACGGAGGTGCTGCAACAAACACAGGTTCTGCAGAAGGACAGATTGCATTATTCACTTTCAGAATTAATCACCTTACAGAACACTTGAAAAAAAACCGTCACGATTACAACACAGAGCGTGCTCTTGTGATGTTGGTAGGTAAGAGAAGAAGTCTTCTTGACTACTTGAAGAAAACCGAAATCAACAGATATCGTGAGATTATTAAAGAATTAAATATCAGAAAATAATCATTTAAGGGGGCTTTGTGCCCCTTTTTGTTTTATAAGTTCCGCTTAAAAAAGTTTTGGTTTTTCATTGGGTTTCAAACAACTAACAACAACACAACGACCTAAATGTTCAACTTTATTATTATTACAAATTTATGGTTCCTAATGTAACCCAAGAAAGTATCCAATTACAAGATGGGCGTACCATCACTATCGAAACCGGAAAGCTGGCTAAGCAGGCAGACGGTTCGGTTGTTGTAAGGATGGGAGATTGTATGCTCCTAGCTACGGCTGTAGCTAACAAAAAAGCAAATCCGGGAGTAGATTTTCTTCCGCTTACGGTTGACTATCGTGAGAAATTTGCTGCAGCAGGTCGTTTTCCTGGAGGTTTTTTCAAAAGAGAAGCCCGTCCGAGCGATAGCGAAGTATTAACAATGAGATTAGTGGATAGAGTTCTTCGTCCGCTTTTCCCGGATGATTATCACTGTGAAGTTCAAGTGATGATTCAATTGATGTCATTTGATGAAAATGTAATGCCTGATGCTCTTGCAGGACTTGCTGCATCTGCTGCACTTGCTGTTTCAGACATTCCATTTTATAACTATATCTCAGAAGTTAGAGTAGGTCGTGTAAATGGTGAACTTATCATCAACCCAACCAAAGCACAATTAGAAGAGTCTGACATCGATATGATGATTGGTGCTTCTAAAGATTCTGTGGCGATGGTGGAAGGAGAAATGAAAGAAATTTCTGAAAAAGAAATGGTAGAAGCAATTAAATTTGCTCACCAAGCTATCATTGCTCAAATCGAAGCTCAAGAAAGAATGAGAGCTGCTTTAGGCCTTTCATACAGAGAATATGAGCCTGAAAAAGCAGACGATAATATTAAATCTGCAGTTCATACTGCTTCTTACGAAAAAGCTTTTGCTATTGCATCTGAAGCTAGTGCAAAACACGAAAGAAGCGAAAAATTTGCTCTTTTAGAACAAGAAGTAATGGCTCTTTTCTCAGAAGAAGAGTTATTAGAGAACGGAGATTTGGTTGCAAAATACTTCCATGATGTTCAAAAAGAGGCCGTAAGAAACGTAATTCTTGATAAAGGAATTCGCCTTGACGGAAGAAAAACTACTGAAATCAGACCAATCTGGTGTGAAGTAGATTATTTACCTTCCACTCACGGTTCGGCTATCTTTACAAGAGGGGAAACTCAAGCTTTAGCAACAGTTACTTTAGGTACTTCTCGTGAAGCTAACGTAATTGATTTGCCAAGTGACCAAGGTGAAGAAAGATTCTACTTACACTATAACTTCCCACCATTCTCAACCGGAGAGGCAAGACCACTTCGTGGAACATCACGTAGAGAAGTAGGACACGGAAACTTAGCGCAAAGAGCATTAAAAAATATGATTCCTGCTGAGAATCCTTATACTATCAGAATTGTTTCTGAAGTATTAGAATCAAACGGTTCGTCATCAATGGCAACAGTTTGTGCAGGTACTTTGGCTCTTATGGATGCCGGAGTTCAAATCACAAAACCGGTTTCAGGTATTGCGATGGGTCTAATTACTGATGGTAATCGTTTTGCGGTGCTTTCAGACATCTTAGGAGATGAAGATCACTTAGGAGATATGGACTTCAAAGTAACCGGAACAAAAGACGGAATCACGGCTTGTCAAATGGATATCAAAATTGACGGACTTCGTTATGATATTATGGAACAAGCTTTGGATCAGGCAAGAGAAGGTCGTTTACACATCTTAGGTAAACTAACTGAAACGCTTGCTAAACCAAATGAAACTGTGAAACGTCATGCTCCGAAAATCTTGAAAATGACAATCGCTAAAGATTTCATTGGAGCAGTTATCGGACCTGGTGGTAAAAACATCCAAGCGTTACAAGCTGAAACAGGAACTACTATCGTAATCAACGAAGAAGACGATTTAGGAATTATCGAAATCCTAGGAGTTTCTCCGGAAGGAATGGACAAAGCCGTAGCTTCTATTCAAAATACGGTTTTTGCTCCTGTTGAAGGTGAAACTTATGTGGTTAAAGTAGTGAAAATGCTTGATTTTGGAGCTGTTGTAGAATTCGTTCCAGGTAAAGAAACGCTACTTCACGTATCTGAATTAGATTGGAAACGAGTTGAAAAAGTAACTGATGTAGTGAACATCGGAGATGCTTTAGAAGTTAAATATTTAGGAATTGATCCTAAAACTAAAAAACCAAAAGTATCAAGAAAAGCTTTGTTACCAAGACCTCCAAGAGAGGATAAAGACAAAAAAGCAGAATAATTTCTATAAAAAAAGCCTTCTTTTCGGAAGGCTTTTTTATTGGTATTCATTCTTATAACAGTTGTTGTAATTTCTGTACGAACGCTTTTTCGTTTTCTTTAGTAGAACTTGAACATTGCTTAATTAATTCTTCTACTTTAGACTTTAAAAATAATAAATTATCTCTCGACTTCAAGGTCGAAACAAATTTTACAATAATATAATACATACTATTCACTTCAGATTTGTTTTGTTGAAGCATTTTTGTAAGTAAATTGTTTAACTCTTGAGTTTTATTGTCTTTTACAAAAGCGTCTAATTCTTTTTCCCACAACAGATTATCAATGTTCAAAGAAGGATTTATTTTTTGAATCTGAGATCGTAACTCTATCAATTCTGCAGTTGTCCATTGCTTTTTAGGGTTAGTCAAATCATTGGCAATAATTCGCTCTAGTTGTTCTTTTTCTTTACCTTCATTGGGTCCTTGTTCAAATCCGGTAAGTTTGTCCAGATTGTTTGCCCAATGCTTATAAAAACCGTTTTCGGTAGTAAACACAGCATTTTTTAGAACAAAATAACTGCTTACATTATCCAAATTTTCTTTCGGAAATGCTTCAAATAAATCATCTGCTATTTTATTAGCCAATTCTTTGTCGTTAAGCAGCAACGCATACGACGAATAAGCATACAAAAGTTTCAAAGATCTGTCTCCAGCTTTGTATAGTTCCGGTGTTTTTGAAAGTTGCTTTGCAGGATCTAAAGCCGCTTGTCCCACATCAAAAAATGCTTGTTTTTCTGGACCGATACCCGAAAAATGTATGAATTGTTCGTTTTTATCGAAGAAAATAAATTTCGGAACTCCATCAATATGAAGTCCTTTGCCAATTAAAAATTCAACATCTGCCTGAGAAGATTCATCTTTGGTATTTATTTTATAATTCACAAAGTTCTGATTATAGAATTCTCCAATCTCAACGTCATCCATCAGCGGCATTACTTTTTTACACACACTACAATTGGAATTATAGTAATCGATAAAAACCATTTTGTCTTGTTTTTTAGCTACGTCAAAAGCCTCTTTCAACGATTTTTGAAAGATAACTTGAGCATTAGCCATAAATCCGAAAAGGAAGAAAACGGTAAGAATAGTATTTTTCATAAATAATTTGGGGGGTATGGGCATAGAATAATTAATAATTAAGGTTCAAAAATATAAAAATTAGCAAAATATCCAAAAGTGGAGAAAACCAAAAATGTTTTATGTAATAGTGTCAATAGCATTTTCTACAACTTCATAAATTCTATCTAGTTGCTCATCAGAAATCACATAAGGTGGGAGGATGTACACAATATTCCCAACAGGTCTTAAGATAATTCCGTTTTCGATAAAAAAGTTATAGAGCTTTTGTCTGAAGCCTCCGTAATAGCTTTCTGTGCTGTTTCGTTTGATTTCGAAAGCTAAAATCACTCCCAAAGTTCTGATGTTTTTTACTTTTGGATGTGATTCTAAGTGTTTAGTAAATTCACTATGTTTTTGGTGAATTCGTTTAAGATTTTGTTGCATTTCTGAAGATTGAAGTATCTCCAGACTTGTTAAAGCTGCTGCACAACCTACAGGATTTGCGGTAAAGGTATGACCGTGAAAAAGGGCTTTGTTGATATCATCATCATAAAAGCCATCATAAAGTTCTTGCGTGAAAGTCGTAATTGCCATCGGGACGGTTCCTCCGGTAAGTGCTTTTGACAAACACATCATATCCGGATTTTCTAAGAGATAATCACAAGCAAAGTTTTTTCCGGTTTTACCAAAACCTGTCATTACTTCGTCAGCAATAGTAAACACACGATTTTTTTTACAAAGTCGGATTATTTTATCCAAAACCTCAGGCTCATATATCACCATTCCGGCAGCTCCCAAAACCAAAGGTTCAAATATAAAAGCAGCAAAATCTTGGGTTTTGAGATGTTTTTCTAATTCTGAAAGAGATTTTTCCTCTTTTCCTTTGGTAGGAACAGGAATACGAACAACCTCAATAAGCGAACCTTTAAAAGCCTCCGTAAAAAACGAAATTCCGCTTGCTGCCATGGCACCAAAAGTGTCTCCGTGAAAAGCATCTTCAAAAGCCAGAATTTTCTTACGTTTTTCTCCTTTGTTATAGAAGTATTGCAAAGCCACTTTTAAAGCCACTTCGACAGCGGTCGAACCATTATCAGAAAAGAAAATTTTCTTTTGATTTTTAGGTAAAATCTCCATCAATTTTTCAGAAAGCAAAACGGCAGGTTCATGAGTAAAACCTCCGAACAACACATGTTCGAGTGAGGTGAGTTGCTTATAAATAGCATCCGCAATTTGTTGGTTGCTGTGTCCATAAGGATTCACCCACCACGAAGCAATCGCATCGATATATTCTTTTCCGTTTTCGTCCCAAAGCAAAGCATCTTTGCCTTTGACGATAGCGATATGGTCATCAAAAAGTTTGTGTTGTGTATAAGGATGCCAGTTGTGTTTTTTGTCTCTTTCAGAAAGATTCATGATTTTGTTAGTTTCAGGTTTATGAGGTTTTTAGATTTTCATCAAACTTATCCGCATAATAGCGAACTACATTTTTATCGAAATAAGGTTCAGGGGCTATACTTCCGAGGTATTTTATTCCGGTTTTAGTAAGGATAATATCTTCGGTAGCCGGATTTTTTTCTCCGTTAAAGACAATCCCGAAAATGTCTAAACCTTTAGATTTTAAAGCTTCAATCGTAAGTAACGTATGGTTAATGCTTCCCAAATAATGTCTGGAAACTACCACAACTTTATAATTCGGCTGAATCAAATCTAAAATCGTATCTTTTTGATTGAGTGGAACGTAAAGTCCGCCTGCTCCTTCGATAACCAAATGATTTTTCGTTTTAGGTTCTTTGATTTTCTTTAAATCAATGGAGATTCCGTCCAATTCAGCTGAATAATGAGGGCTGGCGGGAGTGGTGAGGTTATAAGCACTTTCGTGAAAGACACTCGTGCTGTTTGAAATCAGTTTTTTGACTTTATGAGTATCAGAATTATCTAAATCGCCCGATTGAATAGGCTTCCAATAATCTGCTTGGAGTGCTTCTGTAAAAATGGCTGAAACTATGGTTTTTCCTACATCGGTCCCGATTCCTGTGATAAAAAATTTCATAATTCTTTTTTGAGTGCTGTTGTCAGAACATTTAGTTTTTCAATAAAGTCAGCCACAAATTGTGCTGTTTCTTTTTTAGGTACTTTTTTATACTCTAATTTCTCTAATAAAGCTGCAAGTTCGAAGCTCTCAATTTGTCTGAACATCGGGAGCATTCTGTGAGCTGTTTCTGAGAGTTTGGTTGGATTTCCAATGTATTCTTTAAGCTCGATACTATTGGTTTCTGTACTTTCTAAAAACACCGAAATGATTTTATTAAGTGCTTCTTTATCGTCTCCAATAAATTGTTTGAGCGAACTCAGATCATAGAGTTTTCCAGTTTTTTCAATTGGTTTTTCAGGTGTTGTGACAGGAACTTTCCCACCTTTAAAGATAAATTCCATCACCTGAATAATTTCGTCCATTCGAGCAGGTTTGCCTACAAAATACGTAAAACCTTTGTCAATAAAATCTTCGGGTGAAGAATCTCTTTTCCCAGAAAGGGCAACTACAGGAATATTTTTAATTTCAGGTTTTTGATGATTTCTGATTTTTTGAACAAGCACATAACCACTTTTTTTAGGCATCTGAATGTCTGTAAAAATCAAATCAAAATCTTCTTCCATAAGTAACGGAATCACCTTGGTAGCATCGTTTAGCGTAGTCAACTTTATTGGGTAATTCTCAAAAAGAGCTTCCATTAGCGAAAGTTGGATGCTATCATCATCAACAATAATGATTTTTTTGTCTTTTAAGAAATTCGTATCTATCTCAACTGGTTCTTTCTTAGTTTTTTCGGTTGAAATATCTCTATCGAAAGGAAGAATAAGCGAAAATACAGATCCTTTTTCCTTTTCACTTTTTATATGAATGGTGCCTCCAAGGAGTTCAGCCATTCTTTTAGAAATAGTGAGCCCTAAACCTGTCCCGCCAAATTGTTTCTCAATTTCGGAATGGGCTTGTGTAAACTCTTCAAAAACAATACTTTGTTCGTGCTGAGTCATCCCGATTCCGGTGTCTTCGACTTCTAAAATAAGATTTCCTTTTTCTTTTCTACCGGTTATTTTTACATGGCCATTAGGAGTAAATTTAATAGCATTAGTAACCAAGTTGGTGAGAATTTGTCTTATTCTGTATGGGTCAGAAATCAGGTTTGTATTCAATTCATCTTCAGTGCTGTATAACAAAACAATGCCTTTGTCTGAAGCACTTTTTTTCAAAGAATTAAATACGTTTTCGATAAGTTCTTGAGGGTTATAACTAACTTTTTCAATTTTGATTTTATCATTTTCTAATTTCGAGAAATCGACCAAATCATTCACCAAACTGAGAATGTAATCACTAGAGTATGAAATGTTTTTAACGTATTGATTTTGAGTTTCGTTGAGAGTAGTTTTCTTCAACAAATCTGAGAAACCAAGAATAGAACCCAAAGGCGATTGCATGTCATGAGTCACCGTAGCCAAAAGCATGGTTTTACTTCGCAAAAGGGCACTATTTTCTTTATTGAGCACCTCTAGTTTCTCTCGATAGTTTTGTTGTCTGGTTAAATCCCTCAAAATTATTGACCCAAAAACAAGAAGAAGACACACGGTCACTACCCCCATCCAAAGTAGTACTTGGGTGGTTCGATCCATATCTCGTTCTTTTTGAAGAATTTCGGCATACGTGCTATCAAGAACTTCTTTTTCGATTGAGGAGAGTAAAAACCGAATTTTATTGGAAAGAAACAGATTTTCGTTATATAAAGCTCTTTCTTTTTTTTGAAGTTCTCGTTTGAGCTTATATTCTTGTGTGATTAAATCGGAGAGTTTTTTGTCTGAAAACAAAAGAATTTCTTCGTCTTTCACTTCGAGTCTGCTAAGAGAATCTAGTTGTGTTGGAGAGAGAATTTCAGATATAAAATTTCGAAATTCTTTGTGTGCAGTTCCTGTTGGGTTATTGATTTTTCGAGCATTTTTACGTAAAGAATCTCTAGCTTTTGCGATTTGTTTTTTGGCATTCTCAAAACCAATTTCGCTATTATATTGGTGATTCAGCACTCTGATTTTTGCAATACTTTCTTTCTTTTGATTCAGTAACAGAGCAATAGAATCTAAACGGATATTGTGACTCTCACTATGAAACCCTTTGAGCTGTTGCATTTTGTAAATAGCACTGTCAATCATTCGGTTATAGTATGAAAATCCTTTTGTTGAAGCAATCAAGTCTGAATTACTACCTGAAGTTTCCGCTTCATAAAGCGTTGCCAAGGCATCACTTAACCCAATAAGAAGTTGATTTTGAGTAATGACATATTCTTTAGGCTGATTGGCTTTGAGAATTTTATTATACAGAAAAGCCATCGAACTCATTCCGATAAGAAACAAGAGTATATATCCTGTGATGACTTTGGCTTTTACTGATCTGGATTTTTTACTCAAAATAAATTGGTTGTAAGAGTTTCAAATTACAACAAATTTACGGAAAAATTTTTCCCGGATTCAGAATATTATTAGGGTCAAATAGATTTTTTATGCCTTTCATCAAATCGAGTTGGGTAGGGTTAAAGGCAATATCCATATAATTGCGTTGTACGAAGCCAATTCCGTGTTCTCCGGAAAGCGTTCCTTTTAATGACACAGTGAGTTCAAAAATCTCTCGGATTCCTTTAGGGACTTCGGTTTCCCAATTCTGATCTGACATATTTCCTTTAACGATATTAATATGTAAATTCCCATCACCTGCATGACCATAACAGATAGATTGAAAACCATATTTTTTACCGATAGACTTTACACCTTGAAGTAATTTCGGGAGTTCATATCTAGGCACTACTGTATCTTCTTCTTTATAAACCGAATTGCTTTTTACAGCTTCACCTACAGCTCTACGGAGTTTCCAGAGCATATTTTTCTGTTCTTCGGTATCGGCAAAAAGGATTTCGTCTGTATGAAACCTTTCTAGAACCTGAACTATTTTTTCTGCTTCTTCAAACAAAATATCAGGGTTGTTTCCATCGACTTCGATAAGTAAATGGGCTTGAACTTCAGGTTTTATATCCAAAGAAACGGCAACGAATTTCATAGTCCAATCAATGGCGTCACGTTCCATAAACTCTAAAGCACTCGGAGTAATTCCAGCTCTAAAGATTTCTGAAACCGCTTCACAAGCTTGTTCCGCTTGAAAAAACGGAACCAACATTAGCACATTAAATTTATTTTCAGGGAGGAGTTTCAGCACAATTTTGGTGATGATTCCGAGTGTTCCCTCACTGCCAACCAGAAGTTGTGTCAGGTTGTAGCCTGTGGAATTTTTTAGCGTATTGGCACCTGTCCAGATGATTTCTCCGTTTGGAAGCACCACTTCAAGATTCAGCACATAATCTTTTGTAACACCATATTTTACAGCTCTTGCTCCACCTGCATTTTCAGCTACGTTGCCTCCGATAAAACAGCTTCCTCGACTACTCGGGTCAACAGGGTAGAAAAGACCTTTTTCGAGCACAGCTTCTTGTAAGACCTGAGTAATTACAGCGGGTTCTGTAGTTACTTGAAGGTTTTTTTCGTCAATTTCTATTATTTTATTGAGTCGTTCTAGCGAAAGACCAATGCCTCCGAAAACCGATAAAGCACCTCCGCTAAGACCGG
>JBEBUB010000025.1:0-16079 GCA_040393445.1 Flavobacterium beibuense | reverse complement strand
CTTGGTAACGGTTTCGTAAATGTGTTGATAATAAAAGCCGTTGTCTATTAAAAACCTAACGGTCTCCCATTTTTTTTCTTCTGACTTTTTTGGCGGTCTGAACTTATGAGGTATTAGAACCATTTGTTTTCCACAATCAGGACAATTAGCTTCCTTTCTGTTATTAAAGTCAGTCCCTTGGCTAAATGATTTTTTACAGTCTAAACAAACTACTTTATGTCCCATCTTATGTGTTGTTGTGTTTTCTAAGCTGCCGCATAACGTTTCGAGGCTTTGCGAAGGAGCGGATTAGAAAGGCGGAACTTTCAATTTGGCACAAATGTGAGCAAAAACCATTTTTTCTATTTGCTAAATTACAATAAAGAGCAAATAAAAAATGGTTTTGCGGATTAATTGCACAAACCTTGAATTAACCACTTAACCCGCTCTTTTGCAAAACCTTTGTTACCTGCCGTTTCTTATTCGTTCAACGTTTCTATTCATTTTTTGTCTTACAATATTACGAAAAATAAATTTCTTAAATGCTCCAAGTTTTTGTTGGTGTTTAGCGTAAAATTCGTCTGGGGTGTCGAATAGTCCAAAGTCTTGATTTATGCCTTTGTCTTGAATGTAAGTATTGCTCAAATTCCAATCAATAGGTGGATTTGCAAAATTGTCCGTATAAGCACCATATCCGCAAAAAGTTGTTTTACAATCTTTGTTCCTGTTTTGCAATTTGGCTAAATATTCTTTGTCAAGAATTACACCTTCAAGAAAATACCAATTGTTATTCACATAGATTTCTACCCAACTATGAACAATATTTTTAGGCGAAAGTTTATACCAAATTCCTGTAATTGCTCCTTTTTGCAAAGCTTTGTCAATAGTGAAACCGTGAATTCTGTTTGGTATTCCTGTTGCTCGTAGAAGTGCCATTAGCAAAGTTGCTTTCGTGTTACACTGCCCGTAACCGTCTTGCAGTATTTGTGTTGCTGTAATGTCATCAGACAAATTGTAGCCAAATTTAATATCATCTCTAACGAAGTTGTAGATTGACTTTACACGTTCAATTGTGTCCATTGTTAACCAATTTTTACTTTTTACTAACGACTGAATGGAACTGTCCGAATAGTTTAAAATTGGCGTTTCTTTTAAATAATTGTTCATACTTTTTAAATTTGATTGTGAAAATGCTTTTACTTGTGAAGTCTAAAGCAAAATGAATAATATACTTCGCATTATTTTATTGATTTAATTACAATGCAAAATTGCGAAGTTTTTCAAACTTATAATTGTATAAACTGGCTAACTTTTGGGTATTAAGAATTTTGGTGTTACTCCAAAAGTTTCAATAAATGTTCTCGTGTAATGCGAACTGTCAGAAAAACCAAATGTATAAGCCGTATCTGTGATTGAGTTTTTAGTTAGATATGGTAATGACTTTACTAACTTGTTCCATAGTTGATACCTTCTAAAATTTAGATTTGTTTTCTCTTTAAACAAGTGCAAAAAACGAGTTGGCGATAAATAGCAATGTTCGGCAACTTCTTCTAAACTTAATACTTTTTCAAAATTCTTGTCTATAAACTCAAAAGCCTTGATAATTCTGTCGTCCTGCAAATGATTATCCAATTCACAATTACATTTATATTTTGTCAGAATTTGTAAAGTTAGAATACAGAGGTTTTCAAATGTTATTTCACGGCTCTCAAATTTAATAAGAACTTCAATCAGTTCGTGAGATAAGTAGTCGTTTAGAGCTGAATGGCTTGATTTACCATATTTTAAATACAATTGGTGTCCAATTGCACTTAATGGATTTACGAGAATGGTTAATTGGTTAGTGTCACAGATTAATTTATGTTCAAATCTTGAACCTATGAAAAAGGCTTTACCATTATTGTCCGAGTGATTTTTTACAGAAAGTATTAAATTTGATTTTGACGCAACACTTATTTGCAAAGCGTAATGTTTGTGAAATTTATTGTCAGTTAATTGCCCAATAAAAAGTCCGAAGTTTTTGTCAAAGTGAAACATATTGTCTGTCTATACGGTGGTTCGGTGAAATGGCAGGTAACGGTTTGGCGCTTGGCGCAGTGGCGGATTTCGGAGCATAAAACTTTCAATACACCACAAAAGTTGATGCGAGGTAGAATGTTCAATTAACCACTTCACCCGCCATTGTGCCAAACGCCAGTTATGGCTAGTTATTCTAATTATATTCGTTCTCTAATACAAGTTTATTTTCGGCACTTTTCATAATTTTTTCGAATTGCTTATTTAATGACTGTTCAATTTTTTTTGTAAAGCAAATTTCTGTTGAGTCAAGATTTAAATCTTTAAATTCTTGTTCTTCCATTTGTTTTAAATATTCTAAAAACTCTTTTGCTCTATTGATACGTAATTGAATTCTTGACATAAAATCTCTAGAATAATAAAATGTCAATTCTTTACCAGCGGATTTAATCAATGAGTTCGCTAAAGATTCATCGTACACCCCTGTGTCTAAACAGACCAAGTCTAAGTAAGCAAAATTGAATGCTAAGTACTCAAAAATGTAATTACCTAAAGATGTTATTTTGATTTGATTTACTTTCTCTGAAAATGTTTCAAGCCTATTATTTGCTTCGATGATTCCCTTTTCTAAAAATAAACTCAGATTTTTCTCGCAATCCGCTTTTGAGTCATACTTAGTCTCGAATTGATGAATTAAGAATTTCACATCCATAAAACCATTGCTTCCTTTGTCACCCATACGATTATGAAGTATGTGTAGTAATCTTAAACCTGTAAAATGAGAGCTATCGTTGTCATTTCTAAGTTGATATAAGTTAGGGATTTTAGATTTTCTTTCATCATAGAAGAATCTTTCAGGAATCATCATTGGCTTTACTACTTGGTGAACTTGAAATGTCCAATCGGGGTGAGGAGCCATTTCGTTAATATTTGTATATCCTGAAGTCAGAAAACCCTTAAAGAATTCTAGTGCTTGTCTTACATCTCCGTGCGTCCCGTAACGTAGAAAAAAGCTCAATGGGGATTTTGTTCTAAGAAGTTGGTTTTTACATATGTTTAGGAATGAAACTAGTGTGGAAAGCTCTCTATCTGATTCAATACCAAATTCTGATTCTAAATCAATTGTGTATGATAATACATCTAAGATGTAGTCAATTCTTTTTATGATTACAGAAGGTATAACCGGAGAGGATAGGTGAAATCCAGGACTTTGGTATGCGTCCAGAACTCCACGAGAGCTAGCTTCATAGTAGCGTTCTTCTCGCATAGAAACAATTACCAAACAAGCAAGTTTTTCCGATATCTCACTCGCTGTAAGAAAACAAACATCTTGTAATTCAGGAGGCAATTGGTCAACATTGTCTATAAATATCACAAGTGCTTTATTCTTGGATTTCCATTTTAAACTTAATTTTTCACAAAATAATTTTGTATTATTTATGTGTTCGAGCAAGAAAGATCTAGTCAAATCTTGATACTTTTCACTATTTTCATCGAGGCCTTCTAATATTTGTTTTTTGTATATATTGTACTCTTCTGCAAACAAATCCAAAATTGATTCTTTACTACCTTTTCTAATGTTCTCGGTGTCAATTTTAATTAATACTTGTTCCCAAATTTCTTTTGTCAAATCTTCTTTTGTTTGTGATGAAAAGAGTAATCCTACTAAGGCAACTTGTGAATGTGCTTTTATTTCTCGAGGTAACTTTTGGTAAAGGAATCTTTTTAAGAATGTCGATTTTCCTGCTCCGCGTCCACCGAATAGAATTAATACATTATTTAATTTTTGTTTTCGTATCAAATCTGAAATCTTTAGTCCGAATGACCCAGCATTACTGTCATCACTAAAGTCTCTAAAACCTAAATTTTTAAAGTATGGAGTTAAAGAATCATATAAGTAGCCTTGAACATCTTTTTGAAGTGCGTCATATTTTCCTTTATTACTTACGTAACACTTATCCATAAAATCAATATCGTCTTCTGGAATAGGACCTAAAAACCTATTCGAAATGCTTTTTAATGCTCCTGCATACTTATTATTATCTACAGGTGTATCAAATGCTGTTATATTGTTTTTTGGGTAAAAAACTTCGTTGTAAACTTTTTTGGCAACGCCAATATTGTTATTAAGTGAATCACTTTCAATAATGCTTGTATACCCTAAAAGGTTAATTGCTGATGTGTATTCATTAATAAAGTAATCTATATCTTTTATGACATATGCAAATAATTTTTTCCAAGGTTTAATGCTTGAGTTGATACGAAATATTATCCAACATTTTCCATTGCACGCAATTGCAAAATTGCAAAATAAATCTTCTGCATATTCCTTAACCTGATAAATTGCCTTTTTTATTTCTTCGTCAGTAATCAGTTTTTCAATTTGAATTTTTTCAAATACTTTGTCTTTGTTTAAAGTAGTTGGAATATCAAAGTAAATTTCATTTTTTTTACTCTCCAATATTAAAATCGGCTTGTCATTTTTGCCTTTTAACACATAGTCGGCTCTATTGCCATTTATGTATTTTTCAGTGGTAATTGTCTCTTTAGGCCATTTTAAAATACTTACTAAAACCGTGTCTATAATCTGAAATCTTGTATCTGATTCGTTCAGGTCAGCGTCTTGGTAGTCGGCTTTTAACTTTTTTAATATGTCAATTTCGTTCATATCTGTCGTTTTTTATAATTGGCCATAACGTTTTTCGGCTTTGCGTTCGGGCGGGCTTTTTAGCACTGCACTTGATACGAAGAACCGCACTTCAATTATACACAAAATTGTCAATAGAAGCACATCACCCCGCCTGACGCAAAACCGATGTTGGCGGCTGCCTTACTGTTCAACGTTGTCAAGTCGAATAACACCATTTATCTCACCATCAACAACAACAAATAATGAGTTAATTATTGGTGCATTGCCATATGAATCGTCAGACCATGTGTCTGAATGAACACTCATATATTGATTTAAAATTTCTGGTTCCGCTTGTCGAGAAGTAACCATCATATTTCTTCGTCTCGGTATAGAAACTAATAACTCATTTGCATCTAGTTTTTTATGCAGATTAAGCATAAATGCTTTGTTTAATATTTTCTCGCTGCAAAAATCTGCACCGCTAGATATGATTACTTTTCCGGGAACAACTTCGTTTATTGGTGTGTCAAACTCTTCTAAGTTAACTGTTGATTCTTTATAAACTTCCTCAACAGTCTTGCCTTGTAACATGTCATGTGTCATGAAGATAAAGTCGTTTGGACCGTCATAGCCATATCCAATAACTAACTCTGGATTCTCATCAGTCCCTAGAAGTGTTTGATAGATTGCTCCATACTTAATACCAACCCAGTCTCCTGGCTTCAAAATCGGGTAGATTTTTTTTATCTCTCCGCTTTCAATTTTAGAATAGGTGTCCTCTACACGTTTTGTGTCTTTTTTGTCACCTGTGCCGAAAATTCTTTTTAAAAATCCCATGTTGTTTATTTTTTAGTGAAAAATGTGGTTTGTCTAAATTCTTACTTTATGTTTTAATTCGTTCGTGTGTTTGTCGAAGGTTGCCGCCAACGTCCCGCCGGCTTTGAGAAGGTGGGGACTTTTGTTCCTTCAGTTTGTTTTATCACTAAGCCAAATATATAAAAAGTTGTTTCAGTTTTGCCCTAAAACCCCACTTGCTCAAAACCGCTGTTAACGGTAGTTTTTATTTAGTCGATTCTCAATTCTGTCAAAAATCATTACACAAACAATAAATATTAATAGTTTGATTAATATTTCTAAAATAAAATTAGATGGATAAATTCCAAGACTACTGGAAATTGACCAAGAGCTAGGTAAGTAATCTCTGTGGAAAGCTGATAAAAAAATAATTAATTTGTCAATCGAAATTAATAAACCTAAGCTAGATAATATTCTAAAAATAGTATTTTCTGAAAGTAATTTAATTCGATAAAGTTGACTTAGAATTAACCAGAAAATCGGTTGAAACCAAAATTGTAATGAATATTGTCCGAACATTAGTTCTTCAAGATCTTTTTGGTTTTCTCCTGAATTTTGAAAATAAAAATAAATCGTTCTAATTGTCCAAGCTACAAAATAAATTAATCCATTCACAATAATGAATTTTCTAGCGTTGAAATCAAACGCAATTAATTTTTGATTTTTATTAAACGTTTTTAAGATTATATATAGTAAAGAATAAATTCCAAACGCAGTAAATATATCTTGTGGTAAAAATTCAAGGTAAAATAAAATAGTTTCCATTTAATTGTTTTCTCTCGTGTTTTTCAAAATTACCGTTAACGAGAAACGGCTTGGCTGCAGCTCGGGCTAAATAGACGAGAACTTCGACTATTTCAACAAGCGTAACAAAACCATTTCCGATTACTAAAATAATCAAAAAAGTGATTGGAAATGGTTTTGTGGTATAAATTTTCAATAAGTTGGATGTGGCACATTAACCCGAGTTGCGCCAAACCGATGTTATGTGACGTACGTAAATCCAATATTGGACTTAGATTCAAACGATTCTTGTTTATCCATATTTCTTAAGAAATCACCAAAACCCAAACTTTCATCTAAAACTTTAAAGCTAAATTTCTTTAAACACGTTGGAAAAATCCCAAAAATATACGCAAGCCGAACACGTAATTTTACGTCTCGTCAACGATTGGTTACTCACAAAAAGTTACTAGAATAAAGTTGTTCACGATGATTTTGTCACGTTTGGTCAACGTAAATTTTGTAGAGATCGAATCTTTCCATGTTTTTGTAATGCTGATTTTCATTCAATGAAATTGTTGTTAAAAACTAACAAAAAATGAACCTGGAAATTATTCGAAATATTAGACGGAAAATGCTCAGAAGTATGTCACATAACTTATAAATATACGCAATACTACAAAATAAAATGCTTTTCTCAAAGTTTTGTCAAAAAAACTATTTAAAAACTGATAAACAATTAGTTATATTAGTTTCAATTATTTCGCAAACTGTATAGATTTCTTATAAAAATGCTATTCAAAACTATGGTAGTCTATACAAAATACGAATTAAAAACACAAATCACTAAAAAAACACAAACACTTGATTATCAATAACTAAAAAATACATCAACAAAACCTTGTAATTTGGTTTTAGCTCTTTTTTGAGCCTAAAAACAACTCTTTTTAGCTATAAACAACTAAAAAATGATCGAAAAAAAGGCAAAAAAAACGGTTTATGAAGAAGCTATATAGGTTCCCTCAAAAGGCTATATAGCTTCGAGACACAAGCTATATGGCTACAACGCTCAAGCTATATAGCTTCAAAGCCAAAGGTATATAGCTTTTTTGGAGAAAAACATAAAAAAATCCCGAATCGTAGCGATTCGAGATTTATAAATTGTTTAGTATAAACGATTAAAACTTAATCTTTAGTGATTCTTTGATGATTTGGTTGTCTTTGCTCAGGTATTCCAGCACCCAGATATCTCCGCTTTTATACAAAGCTCCGTTGATGTCTTTGTTTGATATAATAAACTGGTCTGGTTTTGAGGTTTTGAAAAGCGTATAAACTTCGTTATCCTGATAATCGATTAATTTATACCCTTGTGCCGTAGGCTGAGCATACAAAAACTCAGGTGTTTTTTCTACGACCATCTCCACAGTCTCAGAAATCAAAAGCTCTTTAGCGACCTCTTCTCTTTGTGGGATATAAAGCACTTCAAAAGCCTCTCTCATCGCTAAGTTATAGGCTCTTTCGTATTTTTTCTCCTTGGTGGTTCCGTAACTCTCCGCAATCACTTTTCCGGTACAGTCTGTAATAGTAATTTTAACTTTGGTATTGATAAATGTTTTTTCTTTCGTAAGGTTAAACTTCAGCACGCCACATTCGTCAAGATTATATTCCATAGGTTTGTCATCTGAGGCAAAAAAAGTAGCAAATCCTCTTTTTTCTAACAGAAATTTAGCTAGAGAATTCATATTGTATTCATCTTTTTCTTCAAGAAAGTCAAACTTGTCAGGCACCACCATAAACGGATAACCCGTATGGTTCTGAGCCTTAGCCAACCAAACTGTTCCTATTAATAAAATTACTAGAAGTTTTCTCATTTGATGTATAATTTTTTAATTCTCTCAATAGGCCCTGCACATTTCACCGTATGGCATTCGATACAAGCCGTAATCGCATTATTGAAATGTTCTTTGGCATTAGCGGTGTCAGTATAAACTTTTTTCTGAGTCTCTACAAAATAAGTAGCCCCTGATTTGAAGAAATCATCTAATTCAGACGGGTCTGTAAAGGTTGCCGTATGGATTTTTTGATAATGCTCCGGAAAGTCACCAAAGTCAAATTCGTTGTTTTCTATCTTTTCTTTGATACGTTGGTTATCGACATACATCTGCTCCATCAAGGCTGCCATTTCAGACATTTGATACATCTTGAAAGTATCAGACTTTTCTGTCTTTATCACCGTTTCTTCTTTAGGTTGTTCTTTGTCTTTACAACCTATAAAAGCTACTACTCCGAAAAAATAAAAAACCGCTTTTTTCATTAGTTTACTGTTTCTGTAGTTGGTTCTTCGATACGGTTTTGAATCAAAACGCCGTCTGCTTGGATAGCATAAGTGATTTTAGGCTCAGTGATAGCATCAATTTCTTCTTGAGTTTTGCCACCATCTTTAGCGTAATGTTTTAACTCGTCAACAGTCACAATACTTAAAAAAGCACGACCTTCAACAATACTTTCTTGATTTGAAGCATCAAGCGGAACGAAGAAACCGTAATCAGTAAAGCGAACAAAAGCATCTTTGTCACCCTCTAGATCCATACTCATCCAACATCCTTTTTTCTGGCATACGTCCAGAATATTTGATTTGAATTTAATCGGAATCGTATCTCCCTCTTTCAAATTTTGGAATTTCTCCAACATTTCTGCTTGAGTGATTGCATTGTCAGCATTGATGTCTGCTCCAAAACCTGTATAAGTGATTTCGGGAGTTTCTGCAACTGCTTCGGTTTGAGCTTCTTTTTTACAGCTTACAAAAACTGAAGCCGCACATAATAAAACAACTAATTTTTTCATATTCTTTTTAAGATTAAATGGTATTTAAAGTACAAATATAGTTTATTCAAGTTTTTCGTAGCAGTTTTGGTGCATAAAATAAGCTCAAATAAAATTAATTTTAATAACTCTAATTTCTCTTTCTTAAATTACAGATTTCCTGCATAAGCAGCCAAATCTACTAATTTAGAAGAATAGCCATATTCGTTGTCATACCAAGCTACAATTTTATAGAAAGTAGAGTTCAAACCAATTCCTGCTTTTGCATCTACCACACAAGTGTGAACATCGCTCACAAAATCTTGTGAAACCACATCGTCTTCGGTCACACACATCACTCCGTCCAGCTCTCCTGTTGAGGCTTTTTTCAAAGCTGCTATGATTTCGTCATAGGTAGTTTCTTTGGCTAGTTTTACGGTTAAATCAACAGCCGAAACATCAACAGTTGGCACTCTGAAAGCCATTCCGGTAAGTTTTCCTTTTAGTTCAGGAATTACTTTGGTTACTGCTGTAGCCGCTCCTGTACTAGCCGGAATAATATTATTTAGAGCAGAACGTCCTCCTCTAAAATCTTTTTTAGACGGCCCATCAACCACCATTTGTGAAGCTGTAGCAGCATGCACAGTAGTCATCAAAGCCTCAACGATTCCGAATTTTTCGTGCAACACTTTAGCCAAAGGTGCTAAACAGTTGGTCGTACAAGAAGCATTCGAGATAATCGTATCTTGAGAAGTTAGTTTTTTGTGGTTGACTCCCATTACAAACATCGGGACATCTTTTGAAGGAGATGACAAAATCACTTTTTTAGCTCCTGCTACAAGGTGAGCTTGTGCTTTTTCTTGAGTAACAAAAATTCCGGTACAGTCCAGAATTACCTCTGCTCCTACTTCGTTCCACTTCAAATTCGTAGGGTCTTTTTCTGCAGTAACACGAATGGATTTTCCGTTTACAATCAGGTTTCCGTCTTTGATTTCTGCTGTTCCGTCAAATCTTCCGTGAACAGAATCATATTTTAAAAGATAAGCCAAATGTTCCGGTTCTAGCAAATCGTTTACAGCAACTACTTCTACATCATTTCTTTTTACGATTTCTCTAAATGCTAATCTCCCAATTCTCCCGAATCCGTTGATTCCTATTTTTATTTTTGACATAATTTTTGTGTTTATTGATTAGTTATCGTGAGTTTCATCTCACAAGTCTATTTTCTTTTCTCTTGGTTCTTTGTTCTTTAAATACTCACAATATCAGACACTCTGAGTAATTCTTGGTCGATCTTACAAGTTCCTTTGATGGCTTGTTCTAGCGGAGTCAGTTCGATTTTATCGTTGAGTAAACCAACCATATAACCTGATTTTCCTTCCAGAAGTGATTCTACAGCTTTTACTCCCAAACGGCTAGCCAACACTCTATCAAAACATGAAGGAGCACCACCACGTTGCATGTGACCTAAAACCGATACTCTCACATCATATTCAGGCATATTCTTCTCTACATATTCTTTGAGTTCGAATACGTTTTTCCCGATGTTATCACCTTCGGCCACTACGACAATACTCGAAGTTTTTCCGGATTCTTTACTTTTTTTCAACGATTCTAAAAGTCTTTCGAGACCTAAATTTTCCTCAGGAATCAAAATCTCTTCTGCTCCTGCTCCGATTCCTGCATTAAGGGCAATATGACCTGCATCTCGACCCATTACTTCGACAAAGAACAATCGGTTATGAGAGTTTGCCGTATCTCTGATTTTGTCAATTACTTCAACAACCGTATTGAGTGCTGTGTCATAGCCTAACGTATGACTGGTTCCGAAAATGTCGTTATCTATGGTTCCGGGAATACCCATTACTGGAATTCCGAATTCTTTACTGAAAATTAATCCTCCTGTAAAACTTCCGTCACCTCCAATAACCACCAAAGCATCCACACCTTCTTTTTTTAGATTTTCGTAAGCTTTTTGTCTTCCTTCGGGAGTAATAAAGTCTTTAGAACGGGCAGACTTCAGAATAGTTCCGCCTTTGTTGATGATATTCTTAACGCTTCGGGCATCCATCTGCTTAAAATCGCCCTCTATCATTCCTTGATAGCCTCTATAAATTCCTATACATTCAACATTGTGATAAATACTGGTTCTGACAACTGCACGAATCGCAGCATTCATTCCCGGAGCATCGCCTCCTGAGGTCAGAACGGCTATCTTTGTTATTTTCGACATAAAAAGTGGTTTATTTTCTGTGCTGTAAATTTACTAATTAAATTTGGTATTTCCTCCGATTTTACAACCGTTTTAAGAAAAAAGAATCCATTAATATAGGATTGAAAATACGATATCGTTTTCGGATTTTTCTTTGTTTGTGAAAACCGCCTGAAAACCAAAATTATGTAGAAAAACTCCGATTTCGACCTTAATTTTTACGATATTTTTTCTGGTAGCCTACAAACACTATCAATTATGATAATTTGACGGAATTGATTGGCTAATTGATAGCTTAAAACAAAGTTTATCATTATTTTTGCCTTTAAAATTAAAAAAGCTATGCCATCGGATTGTATTACTTTTCAGAATTCAGGATATTTCACTGAGATTATCGTTGATTATTTAAACCAATCTGAAAAGGTCAAGCCGTATTACAAGCACTTTCCTACCCTTGAAAACTTCAAACTTCAGATAGAAGAAAAACAAAACTTTAGCCCTGAAAACCGAAAAGTGCTTGCTCAAACTCTTCAACAACAATACGAAGGGTTTGCGGTATCTGAAGCTACTCAAAAGAATCTCGATTTACTAAACGAAAAACAAACGTTCACTATCACCACAGGTCATCAGTTGAGCCTTTTTACCGGACATCTGTATTTTGTGTATAAAATCATTTCGGTCATAAAACTTTGCAATCAACTCAAAGAACAATATCCGAATAACGACTTTGTTCCTGTATATTGGATGGCGACCGAAGATCATGATTTTGAAGAAATCAATCACTTTTTGCTTCACGAAAAGAAGATTGTTTGGAACAAACCCTCGGGTGGTGCTGTAGGAGAATTTGATACGGATGGTTTGGACGAAGTTTTGAAAGTGCTATCAACCGAACTCGGAATTTCGACTCATGCTCAGTATCTGAAAGAACTTTTCGAAAAATCATATCTAAAGCATTCAAACTTAGCCGATGCAACTCGATTCTTGGTAAACGAACTGTTCTCAGACTACGGCTTAGTAATTGTAGACGGAAACGACAAAAATCTGAAAAAGCTTTTTGCTCCATACGTTCGACAAGAGCTGCAAAATCAGGTTTCGTTCACGAAAGTATCTGAGACTTTAAATTCATTCCCTTATACGGTTCAGGTGAATCCGAGAGAGATTAATCTTTTTTATTTGGATAAAAACCTCCGTGAAAGGATTATCAAAGAAGATGATACTTACGTCGTCAATAACACCAATCTGAAATTCTCTGAAAGTGAACTACTAGATATCTTAGAATCTCATCCGGAAAAATTTAGCCCAAATGTGATTATGAGACCCCTTTATCAAGAGGTGATTCTACCGAATTTGTGTTATGTTGGTGGTGGAGGCGAACTAGCTTATTGGCTGGAATTAAAAGCCTTTTTTGATGAAGTAAACGTTCCTTTCCCGATGCTGTTGCTTCGTAACTCCGTTGTTTTGGTAAGTGACAAACAAAACCGAAAAAGAGAAAAACTAAATCTATCTTTTGCTGATTTATTCGAAAAACAACCCAAACTCGTTGAACGAAAAGCCAAAGAATTCTCAGAAATTGATGTGGATTTTATAGAGCTGAAAACTCAACTGCAAAAGCAATTCGAAGCCTTAAAAGCAGCGGTTGCTAAAACAGACAAATCGTTTGCAGGGGCAGTGGATGCTCAAGAGAAAAAACAAATCAAAGGCTTAGAAAACCTAGAAAAAAGACTACTCAAAGCCAATAAAAAGTATTTTGCAGAACAATTGAGTCATATCATTACGCTACAAAACGAACTTTTCCCAAATCACAGTCTGCAAGAAAGACAAAACAACTTTGCAGAATACTACAGCGAATACGGCAAGCTGTTTTTTGATAAATTGTTTCAAGAACTTGAACCTCTTGCTCATAAATTTAATGTAGTAATTTTTGACTAATTTTAATGATTAGGGAAAAATGCTAAAATTTCTATCTTTGCAGTTATGGAATCCGTAAAAATCATAGAATGTCCGAGAGATGCTATGCAAGGCATCAAGACGTTTATTCCGACCCAGAAGAAAATTACTTATATTCAATCACTTTTACGGGTTGGGTTTGATACTATTGACTTTGGGAGCTTTGTCTCTCCGAAAGCCATTCCACAAATGCAAGATACAGCCGAAGTGTTGGCGGGTCTTGACTTATCGCAAACCAAAAGCAAACTCTTGGCTATCGTAGCCAACACCATAGGAGCCGAATCAGCAAGCCAGCATAAAGAAATTCAATATCTGGGATTCCCATTTTCTATATCAGAGAATTTTCAGATGCGAAACACTCACAAAACCATAGCGGAATCCATTATTACTCTTCAGGAAATATTAGAAATTGCTGATAAATCGAATAAAGAAGTTGTGGCTTACCTCTCTATGGGATTCGGGAATCCATACGGAGATCCTTGGAATGTGGAAATCGTGGGCGAATGGACAGAGAAAATGGCAAATATGGGAGTGAAAATCCTTTCGCTATCCGATACTATTGGTAGCTCAACTCCTGAGGTAATTGAGTATTTGTTCTCGAATCTGATTCCGAAATATCCGAATATTGAGTTTGGAGCTCATTTGCATACCACTCCCGATAAATGGTTTGAGAAAATTGACAGTGCCTATAAAGCCGGGTGCAGACGTTTTGATGGAGCTATTAAAGGCTATGGTGGTTGCCCAATGGCAAAAGATGACCTTACCGGAAATATGCCAACTGAGAAAATGCTGTCTTATTTCACTTCAAACAAAATAGAAACAGATCTTCATCCGTTGCATTTCGAAAGTGCTTATAACGAAGCTATCAAAGTATTCTAATTTTTGGCTGTAAGACCAAGCGGAATCAATACTTTCCCTTTTTCGTACGTATTCAAATAAATCATAAGCGGCTTTTTATTGCCTTCCCAAGTGATGCTATACACATCGAGCATTCCGCTTCCGAGTTCACTGGTTTTGGTCGGGAAAGGACAACAACTTTCTTCGAATTGATAAGTAATGGGTTCTCCATTTGGCCCTAAAAGAGCATTGAGGTATTTTTCTTTATTGGCTTGTCGTTGTTGTAACAAACCAAAGCCTAAATTCACCGGATAATCTTCGTCAAAACCGTATTTTTTATCGGTTGCTTTTTCAGTGAGTTTATAAGTAGTCTTATCTAAAAGTTCAGGGCTTTTAGCCGTATTGTCAATATTCTTTATCGTAAGTTTCGTGCTAATGCAAGAACTTGCCAGAACCAGAACTAAAAAGAAAATTGCTTTTCGCCACATATACTTAATTTTATATGTAGTAAAATTACTGATTTTATTTCATAAAAAAGAAACTGTCTCAAAACCTAAAGAATTAGATTTTGAGACAGCTTCTTGAAATAAATTTATCTTGTTAGCCAACCACTTCTGCTGGCTGTTGCTATGGCATAAGGTGTTATCCAGAATAGGGTAAACATATAGAAAATACTATACGGATAAGCCCACATCGATTCTTTTATATTCTTTTGTCGTTTGCTATAGAAAAACACCTGAACACTAGAGAATATGAAGATACTCATCAGACATGAACTCAAGAATAATAACGGGTGAGTCAGGATAAACAAGAACATCAACATCAATAACGGATAAGCCATGATTACTTTTAACCATTGATTCAAAAGCAAAATTCTGGTTCCGGTTTTAGCTCCTTCTCTGAAGTTTGTGAAAGCAAACTTACTCATCATGATGTTTTCACGAACGTTGCTTCGCTCCCATCTGATAAACATTTTATATAGGTTTTTAAACTTCTCGGGAGTGTTTGTAAGCACACAAGCATTACGTTGGAAAAGCACTTTATACCCTTGTTTTAGAATCATATTGGTCATAGCTCTGTCTTCACCAATGTCTGATGGTTGCCCCATAAAGGTTTGGTTTACCCACTCCTCTAGACAATTCATCACAGCATCTTTACGATAAGCTGCTAAAGCTCCGGGAGTACATAACACCGAACCTAATTTGCTTTGAGCTGAACGTATGAACTCAAAACTGAATACAAAACTCACGTTGAGCATACGAGGGATAATCGCTTTTTGGTTGTTCAACACTCTTACGTTTCCGGCTACAGCACCACATTGTTTGTTTACCACAAACGGGCTAACCATATTTCGTAAAGTGTCTGTATCAATAATAGAGTCACTATCGATGGTCACAAACACTTCTCCTGTCCCGAGGTTAAAACCACGATAAAGAGCATGTCTTTTTCCTTTGTTTTCCGGTTGTTGGTAAATCTCAACTCGGTCACCAAGTTGTTCTTTGGCTTTTTTCATCCAAGACCAAGTGTCGTCTTTACTACCATCATCAATCGAAATAATTTGTAGTTTATCTTCAGGATAATCACTTTTAGCAATACTCAAGAGCGTTTCCCAAACCAGTTTCCCTTCGTTATAGGCAGGAACAATCACCGTACAGGTTGGTAGTTTTTCGTCTGATACTGATTTGATAGGTTTGTAACGTACGTATAAAAACAAAATGTACAACAAGAAAGAAACTTTTAGTGCTAACAATATGATAGTGATAGTCATCACGATTGGCCCCCAAGTGGTTTGCATTCGTTCTAAATGCACTCTTTCGAAATCTGGTTGAAACTGATATACTAAAAACATAGCACCAAACATTACGAAAAAGGTTCCTATAAGAATCAATAAATCCAGTGATCGTACTGCTTTGTGTTTTGTGCTCGTAATTTTATCTTGATAAGTCTGAAATTTCTCTTTTTGAAGGAAAGAAAGCACTGCTTTCTCTTGTCCGGGTTTTACATAATTTTCCATACGCTAAAGGCTTAGATGATTAAAAACTGCTCTTCATACTGCCTTTGGCAATTCCAACTATT